>NZ_JBZEEQ010000007.1:0-230332 GCF_058310155.1 Chryseobacterium sp. DT-167
CTGTAGCTTTTTTCTTTACCCTAACTTCTCTTTATTATTAATTAAATTTATTGTTTTGCAAACATAGGATGACAAACAAAACTCTAAATAAATTGACTACCTAACAAAATAAGTTTTTCGACCTAATAGAAAACTATGCATAGTATATTAAAAATAATTACACTTAATTCAATAAAACAGTATATTTGATGTGATTAACTTATAAAAACACAACAATATGCCAGTACAGTATTCGTTAAGCGAAAAAGGAAATCCTTCTGATCAAACAATTCCAAAAAAATTCTATGCCAATGCAAAGTCTACAGGGGAAGTCACCTTCCGTAGTCTGAGTAAAGAAATTGCAGGTGGCTCTACTACAGTAAGCGACACCGATGTTTTAGCAGTTTTGAATGATTTGACGAAAGCTCTTGCCAAGCATTTTTCAGAAGGAAGAATTGTAAGATTTGGAGATTTCGGGTCTTTCAGTATCTCGCTGAGTAGTGAAGGCGCAGAAACTGCGGAGCAATTTAATTCTTCAATGATTAAAGGGGCAAAAATAGCGTTTCGACCAGGAATTGATCTCAAAGAAATGCTTGCTATTATGAAGTTTGAAAAAGCTAAGTAAGCATTTTTAAAAAGCAGGCGTGCTTTTAGAAATTGCCCGCCTGCTTTTTCTAAAAGCTCTCGACCTTTTGTACAAATCGTCGGGAGCTTTTGATATAATCCTTTAGTGGAGTTTTAGGTAAGCATTAGAACAATAAAAAAACCGCAGAAATTCTGCGGTTTTTGTTTTTAATCATTTATTTTTTTCAAACGTTTATATATCTTAAAAATCAAAAAAATGATTAATACTAAAAATAGAAATAAAACACTTTGCCAGATTATTAATCCACTCCCACTTTGTATTATATTATATTCCATTTTACATAATAAAATTATTCTATTGGCATTCCTAGATTTTTGTAATAAATACCATTTATTAGAAAGTAACCTCCTCCGAAATTAAAACCTTTTTTATCTTTAAACAGATTTTCAACAGTACGAATAGAACCTTTATTTTTTTTGCTATTTTTTATTTTTCTGACCAAAAACCCATATGATTCTACTTTACATTCATTACATTTTATAACTGTTCCTATGTGTGGAATAGTGTCATATTTAAATCCATTTCTTTTATTATACTTAATATTTTCTTTATTGAATAAAGTAATATAGTATTCATTTTTATTATCAGATTTTCTCAATAAAGTAGAATCACTTTTTTTTATTTCTAAAATTTGCGAATAAATATTAATACTCGTAATTAATAGAAACATTAATATAGTATATTTTTTTATAACTCCCATAACCAATAATTTGTATTAAACAAATCCTATTTATCTATTATTGTCCTAAATATGTAATCTGATTTATAGAGATAAAAAAAACGTTTTTGCTCTTTAACTATTATGAAAATTATTTTCCTGCTAGGAGAATCTTTTTTGATTATATTATACAATTCTTTTCTAGAAGAGGTTTTTTGATTATAATTTGTTTTTTTTATAATATTTGAACTTCCATATTGGAATCTTTTATAAGTTTTATTATTTATACATATATCAAAATAATTAATTTGACCTTTCTTATTATAATGTCGATCAATTGAATCATCATATCTTATGTATACTGTGTCAACTTTTTTTTGTGAAAACAAATTAAAGTATAGTGACAGAAATAAAAATATTAAAAATTTTACTTTCATAACTTATATTTATGGACAATTATATAACGCTGTATTATACCAACTAGAATATGTACTGTTTATGTTATTTTGTTGAGAAGTAGATAATTGATTCCATCTTTCAGTTCCTTGAAGACCTTGCCAAGCAATTGCCTCAGCTTGTGCATCACTTAAAGTATTATCAATTTGTTTTAGATAGTTCTTCATTATTCCAATATAATGAGCAGCCATTTGTTCATGTTGCATATTATTGACTCCATATCTTCGAAAATAATCATAAATCCCAGGATAATTATGTGCTGTTAACATATTTGTAAGTTCGGTCAGATTTATTTGACCATTACTTGTTGAAGCTAAAGATAATAAAATCCTGAACATTTCCGCATGTATAATTTCATGCATAAAAGTTCTTGCGATATCAATACTTGGTCTATTTAGGTTATCTGAATTGATAGTAATTGTTATCCAATATCCTAGAGGTGTAGACGTTTCAGCATTATTAGCTGGATCGATTGGTTTTAAATCGAATAAAAGATGAGCAGTTGAAAACCTGCCATCAAAATTCTTTAAATATTGATTAAAATTTGCTGACGTTTTTGCTTTATTGTATATACAGTTAACTAATGCATTATTTTTAAATCTAGTTGTAGGTTTTACTCTATTTGGGTCTGCCCAATCTTCCAATAACTCGTTTTGTAGAGTATTGTTTAATATTGGTTCTTCTATAAACCAGTTTTGAAACTCTGCCAAAGTAACATTTTGGTTTTGATGAAGAAAGTTAATTGACCATTTTACAAAGTTACCGGCTTCTAAGCTTTGGTTATTGCTCGTGAAATAGTTGATGAAATATGTGTAGACTTCTGCATTGTATGGCTGATTGATCCAAGATTGTAGTGCAGGAGAAAGTTGGGAAATAATTTGATTAAATTTAAAATGTTCTGCTGATAAATTTGGCAAAGTAGGTGTACCACCCAGTTGCCCCTGCGCTCCTTCCACAGTATTGGGATCTGTAGGGTTGGTTTCTGCTCCTGAAGAGCTACCGCCATCCACAGGCTCTCCGCCACCTGTAGGTGCACTAGGAGAAGATGGTGTAGGAACCCATCCGCTACTTGGCGCACCCGGTTCCGGAGGGCAAACCAAAATCTCAATGGTATACATCTTGGGAAGACCGCTTCCTGTACAGGTACAATTGCCCCATTCACCGATATTACCTTCCCCATGTACGCCAGACAGCACGCTTGGTAAACCTGCTGACTCTCATAAGAACAGCCGGAACTTTTTACATTAGCCTGATAATAAGTTCCTTTAGCAACTTCTACCGTTGTGGTTTTACCCTCAAGATCAATACCGTTGCCGAGACTTAGCTCGTGCCAATCGTTCTGCGTAAGATTGTACGTTTTTACTAATTCTTTGTAGGTTCCGTCCGGCTCTAGACTTAAAATCAAATTTTCTACAGGTGCATCTGCGGAAGCATTTTCTCTGTTGATCTTAAATGTGTAGGTATGATAAGGACCATATTCTATATATACCACATCATCGGTATCTATGGAAACTCCATTACCATAATTCAGTGTTTTTCCAAAGGTATTTGGGGTAAGCTTCTTAAACTCTTCCTCTGCCTTTTCCAATTCTGGAAGAAGTTTCGCTTTTTGCTTAGATTCGTTAAGCGAAATCCTTTTTGAAGTGAGCTGAAATGCGTTCGTATTGTTGTAGGTTTCTTTCTCGGGGAACTGATCTGTTCTACAGCTTAATAGAAATGCCAATGCCAAAAGCATCAGGAAACTGATTTTTTTCATATTTGTTGTTTTTTAATTATTTAACAATGCAATATTAAAACATTTTCAGAAATCTTTACACAACTTTTTCGGAAAAAATATTACTTTTGTACTAATAATTACAATCTTTAGTTATGGACACCATGGAAGTTATCATTGAAAAAATAAAAGAATACCGCAAGAAAAAAGGCTTTTCGCACGAAAATATGGCAGAAGAATTGCACATCAGCCAGGCTGCCTACAGCAAAATAGAAAAGAACGAAACCAAACTTACCGTAGACAGATTGTATCAGATCGCAGAAATTCTGGAAGCTCCTGTTTATGAATTGTTAGATGCAAATCCTAATAACATTTATAATCAGCAGAATTTTTATGATGCTTCAGTTGGTTATCAGGATATTCAAAATCTCTATCAGGAGAACAAAGATAAAACAGAAAAGATAGAATCTCTGTACGAAGAAAGACTGAAAGACAAAGATAAGATGATCCAGCAATTGCAAAACATCATCAACACTCTAAAAAAGTAAATATTAAAACCTCGCCTAGATTGAGCGAGGTTTTATTATTTACTTACTGTACATATTTCAGTCTTAATACTAAATGATCAGCAGTATTTTTGTCATTCCGATAGAAAATTAAACTACTTAATTTTCAATATCTTGAGATTCCTCCGGAATGGCAAACAGACTGTTTAAAACTAATTATAATTAATTACGGACATTCAATTATCTTTAATATTTATTTCTTCAGACATTTCTCCAGAAACTGATCCTGTTCCCAAAGAAGATGAAGAATATTTTCTTTGGCAACATAGCCGTGAGCTTCTTTGGGAAGAAGAACCATCTTCACAGGAGCTCCCAGATTTTTCAAAGCCTGAAAGTATCTTTCGGTCTGTAAAGTAAATGTTCCCGGATTGTTGTCTGCATCACCGTGAATCAGAAGCAATGGTGTTTTCATTTTATCGGCATTCATAAACGGTGACATCGTGTTATAAATTTCCGGAACATCCCAGTAATTTCTCTGTTCGCTCTGGAAACCAAACGGGGTCAAAGTTCTGTTGTAGGCTCCACTTCTGGCAATTCCGCATGCGTAATCTTTAGAATGTGTTAAAAGATTGGCAGTCATAAATGCACCATAAGAATGTCCACCAACTGCGACTTTATTTCTGTCGATGTAACCCAACTGATCAACTGCATCGATGGCAGCTTTTCCGTTGGCAACCAATTGAGGAATAAAGGTATCATTAGGTTCTGTTTTACCTTCACCGATGATCGGGAATGCGGCATCGTCAAGAACTGCATATCCCTTCGATGTCCAATACACGAAAGATCCGTAATATGGAAAAGTAAAATCGTTCGGGTTTTGCGTGTTCTGCCCTGCCGTATTTTTATCTTTATATTCTGTAGGATACGCCCAGATCAGCAAAGGAAGTTTTTCTTTTTTTACTTTTCTGTCATAGTTAGCGGGAAGATAAAGGGTACCAGTCAAAGTAACGCCATCATTTCTTTTGTACGTAATGACTTCTTTGTAAACATCTTTAATGCTTTCAAACGGATTGGCAAAATTGGTTACTGCTTCAGCTTTGTTAGATTTTATATTTTTCTTAAAATAATTCGGGTACTGACTTGCAGACTGCTGAATCGTCAATACTTCTCCTTTTGCAGGATTGATGATATCGATGATTTCTTCTTTTGCACCTTTCAGATTTGATGTGTAGAGTCTTTTCTTTTTTAAAGATTTCATATCCATTTCATCAATGAAAGGATGTTGACCTTCTTTGGTAAATCCGGCTCCGATAAGATAGGCTTTGTCTCCTTTCATGTCAAAACATATCTTCCGAAATCATTTTTTGTGGTATTGAAACTCCCCGGATCGCTGTAAACATCCTGATAATTTCTGTCTTCTATGGTCTGTGATTTTCCGTCATTCAAATCTATCAGATAAGATTTTGTATTTCTTGTATCGTACCAGCCTTCGGAAACAATGGCGTAATGATTATTTGTCCAGCTGGTTCCTTCGTATCTTTGCTTTGTTTTAAAGAAAGACTTTGGCTGAGTAGTAAACGGAGCTTCCCATGTGAAAATTTCATCTCTGAAATCAACCGTTTTTGATTGATCTCCACCATCAAGAGCTTCTGCGAAAACCAAAGTTGCAGGCTGATCTGCTCTCCAGCTCATATCTCTTTTTCCAGTTCTTACAGACGAAAATCCTTTTGGCATAATTTCATTCAGCGGAACTTCATTCACCACTTTAATTAAATTTCCTTTTGCATCATAAACAGTAGCTGTTGATGGGAATCTGTTGAGTGGAACAATATAGGAAAATGGTTTTTTAATGGTTGTCAGCATGACATAGCTTCCGTCCGGAGAATAGCTGATTCCTGCAAACAGATCCTGATCCTTAAACTTTTTAATATTGCCGTTCAGGTCTGCATGATGTAATTCTGAAGCGGTAAGAATTTCAAAATTCTTTTCATCCTGCGGATTTTTAAGCAAATCCTGATAGGTTCTGTTTTGCGAAACTTTTCCGTCAGAGGTAGAGACAATCGGTCCTGTAGGCAGATCTTTGGAAGCATCCGTCAGTTTTGGTCTGTTTTCAGGAAGTACTTTAATCAAAAAGCTCTGAGAATCTTTCATCCAGCTGTAAGGATTTCCCAGATTTGCATTAAGATTGTCTCTGGTAATCTTTTTTGCAGTGGCAGTTTCCAGATCAATCACCCACAGCTCAACTCCTTTTTCTGTGGTGTTGGTAAATGCCAGTTTTTTTTCGTCCGGTGAAAAAGAAGTGTTGGTAATTTTAGGATTCGAAGGAAGACCTTTTACCTGAACTTCGGTTTTATCATTCATCTTTCTTACTTTAAGATTGTAAGCGTATGATGTCGAACTTGAAATGTTGGTAACCGGATTGATTCTTAATCCGCCTAATTTCATTTCCTGCTGATTGAGATCATCCAAAGTTTTGTACGTTGGTCGGTAAGTGAAAACAATCCAGTCTTTCTTTGAATTGGTCATTACACTTGGCGGTCTTTCGTAATCTGCAAGTTTCAGAATTTCGGCAGATGGCTTTTGGTATGAAATATTTTCCTGAGCTTCATAGAGATTGAGAAACGCAAGAAGACAGATGGTTAATTTGATCTTCATTATCTTTTTGATTTGTCACGAATTTAATGAAAAGTATTTAATTGTAAAAGACAGCGAAAATTGTAAACTCAAAACCGAAGATTAAATGACTTTTAAAAAACAAAAAAAAGCAGTAAAAAAATTACTGCTCAATATATTATTTTAAAGATAAAAATCTAAATTACCATTCTGAAGCTCTTCTTCTCTTTTCGATCATGCCGTCAATAGAAAATCTGCCTGCTCCCAAAACTACAATAAGAAAATAAATGCTCAGGTAAAGGAAACTCATTTCTCTCTTATCAAATCCATCCGAACCATGAACTACAAAACCAGCAACAATCATCGTAAACATCAGAAATCCCACTGCAATTCTCGTAAACAATCCCAATATCAGAAAGATTGAACAAACGAATTCCGCAAAAACTGTAAGACCCAATGATATTTTTGGTCCCAAACCCAGAAAATCAAAAAACTTGATATCTCCTCCTTCCAATAACATCTGCAGTTTCGGAAAACCGTGAGACAACATGGCAAATCCCACAAATAATCTCACAATTAATAATACAACGTCTATGAGTACCAGATTAGTTTTTGAATTAAAATAGGTCATTGATTGAATATTTACATTAAAGATAAGAAAAACTTCTTATACAACGATGAGTATTGACTTTTTAGTCTATCTGTATCCGAAATTCTTCAGATCTCTGTCGTTTTTTCTCCAGTCTTTTTTTACTTTCACAAAGAGATTCAGGTGTATTTTTTTTGCGAAAAATTTCTCCAGATCTATTCTTGCTTCAGTTCCTACTTTTTTGATTGCCTCACCTTTATGACCAATGATAATTCCTTTCTGTGTATCTCTTTCTACATAAATGATAGAATCAATAAAAATAATTCCTTCATTTTCTTTGAACATTTCTGTCACCACTTCCACAGAATATGGAATTTCTTTCTCATAATTTAAAAGAATTTTCTCACGAATTGCTTCGTTTACAAAAAATCTTTCAGGCTTATCAGTGTACATATCTTTGTCATAATAAGCCGGGCTTTCCGGTAACATTGATTTTAATTTTGGTAAAATAACATCAATATTAAAAGCATTCAAAGCAGAAATGGGAAGAATTTCAGCTTTAGGAATTCTTTCGTGCCATTCTGTGGCTATTTTTTCAAGACCTTCCTGATTGGTCTGGTCAATCTTATTCAATAATAATAAAACCGGAACCGGAATTTTGTTTAATTTCTCAATCAAAAATTCTGACTGTTCTGATTTATCGGTAACGTCTACAATGAAAAGAAAAACGTCTGCATCTTGTAGAGAATCTTTCACAAAATCCATCATTTTTTCCTGCAAACCGTATTTAGGATCCAAAACTCCCGGAGTATCAGAAAATACGATCTGTAAATCTTCTTCATTATAAATTCCGAAAATTCTATGTCTTGTTGTCTGTGCCTTTTGTGTTACAATTGCCAGTTTCTCACCCATCAATTGATTCAGAAGGGTAGATTTTCCGGCGTTTGGCTTTCCAACGATATTTACAAATCCTGCTTTATGCATATAAAAAAATTAAGTCGCTTTTATTACGATCTGCAAAGTTAGTAAAACAAAATCGGTCTTACGATCAATATTAAAAATTAGATGCGGAAAAAAGTCTATTTTTGATTGAAAATAATGCTTAACTGCATGATTAAATAAGATTTCTTGGAAAGATGTGTTTCATTAATTTAAAGAAGTTTTAATTTTCACGTAATACCTAGAACTCATTTTTCACAGATAACTTTTAAAAATTTGATTTCTTTATGAATATTAACGAGATTATTGACCGCATCTACCCTCTTCCGATGGCTTCAAAGGAAAGTCTGAAACAATTTATTACAGAAATCAATCATCCAAAAAGTTTTTGTTTAATGGAATCCAACAAAGTAATCCCACAAATTTATTTTTTAAAAAAAGGAATTGCACGAGCTTATGCTTCGACAGAAAATAATGACATTACTTTCTGGTTTGGAACGGAAGGCGAACCAATCGTTTCGATGAAAAGTTATGTTGATGAAAAACCAGGGTATGAAAGTATTGAACTTCTTGAAGATTGCGAACTGTATCAATTAGAAACAAAAAAATTGAAGCATTTATTTAATGAAGACATTCATATTGCCAATTGGGGAAGAAAATTTGCTGAACGAGAATTAGTAAAAACCGAAGAATTGATTATTTCCAGACAATACAAAACTGCTCTTGAGCGATACAAAGATTTGCTGAGAGAAAAACCATATCTGTTACAGAGAGTACAGTTAGGACATATTGCTTCTTATTTGGGAATTACTCAAGTTAGCTTAAGCAGAATTCGGGCTGAAATAAAGTGATTTTTTTAAACTCTCGCTGATTATGCTGATAAAGCAGATTTATTTTTTTAATCTGCTTAATTTGCGAGATAAATATTTCTATTTTAATTTAAATTTTTACTCAAAATAAAATCTAATCATCTCTTAAGATTAATTTATTTTTTATCATTTGTAAAATTTAAAACAAAACAAAATCCTCAACTTTGCAGCATAAATTAATTATATGAACTGGATTATTTTAATCATTGCTGGATTGTTCGAAGTAGGTTTTGCATCTTGTTTAGGAAAAGTAAAAGAAACTTCGGGAAACGAAATGTATCTTTGGTTTGGAGGTTTTCTGGCTTGTCTTACAATCAGTATGCTTTTGCTTATTAAGTCTACCGAAACATTGCCAATAGGAACAGCTTATGCAGTCTGGACGGGAATTGGTGCTGTAGGAACTGCTTTAGTCGGAATTTTAATTTTCAAAGATCCTGTAACTTTTTGGAGAATGTTTTTTATCTGTACATTGATTGGTTCTGTGATCGGTTTGAAGACTGTTTCTCATTGATCAATAATTTTCTATGAAGATATTTTAATCAAACTTAATATTTATCACCTCTTACGGAATAGTTTTAATTTGTATCTTTAAAATAAAATTTTATGAAAAAAACTCTACTCTTTTTTGCCTTTTTTAGCAATTTTATCTCAGCTCAAAATGCTGAACTTTTTAGTAACAATTGGTACATTTCACAGATGGTTATCAATAATCAAACTACGGTAAGTCCGATTATGCAGGTTTCTATAGGGACGTCATTGTTTAGTAATAATGGAGGTACTTATAATTTTAATTCGTCTTATTACAATACAGCTGGATCTACAATTACATTCAACACAGTGACAGATAGCTTTACAAGACAAGGAGGTGGTTGTACTTTAGCGGTTTATAATGGTACAAATGCTGCTGCAGCTCAAGCATATGATCAGAAAAATTGCGATTTTTATTTTAATACAACTTCAGGTTCAATTTTTAATTATCAGATAGTAAACAACGGGACTTCAAAAACATTGATTATTACAAACCCTACTACTGGAAATAAGATATATTATAACAATTCATTTTTGGGAACGAACGATAATATCATTAAAAAAAGTATTAAAATCTACCCTAATCCTGTAAAAGATTTTTTAACAATAGAAAATATTGAAAGAAATTTAAATCTGAAAATATATGAAATGTCCGGAAAATTGGTTTACGAAACATTGACTTCTGACAAATCTGTAAAAGTTGATGTGAGTCAGTTTCAAAAAGGTCAATATATTTTGATGATTGAAAATTTCAAACCTGAACTTTTTATAAAAGATTAATTTTAAAAATCTTAAACAAAAAAACGTCTTCACAGTTGAAGACGTTTTTTTATTTTTTATAAACCACGGGTAATATCTCGTTGTGATTGAGTCCGTATTTTAAAATTTCTGCATCACTAAATTGTTTAGAATAAAAATTGGGTTCAGTCTCAAAACCTGCCTTTCTCAAACGGTCAAAATAATCCATTCCGTACCAACGAACGTGGTCGTACTGACCAAAGTGTTTCTGACGTTCTTTCGGATCTTTTATAGTGAAATCTTCGTAGGTCTTCTCCAAAGAATTTTTCATCGGAACCTGAATAATTCCCCAACCACCGGGTTTCAGAACACGGTACAATTCTCTCATTGCTTTAGAATCGTCTTCAATATGCTCTAAAACGTGATTACAAAAAATCACATCAAAACTGTCATTCTCAAAAGGCAAATCTAAAATATCGGCTTTCACATCTACAATCGGTGAATATAAATCTGCCGAAATGTAATTGAGATTGCTCATTCGCTTAAATTTTCTCAGAAATTCCTGTTCCGGAGCAATGTGAAGAACTTTAGAATTTTTAATGAAAAAATCGGTTTCATTTTGAAGATACAGCCACATTTGGCGGTGTCTTTCCAAACTTAAAGTTCCGGGTGACAGAGCATTTTCTCTTTGTTTTCCGTAACCGTAAGGCAAAAATTTCCGGTAAGATCTTCCGTCAATCGGATCAAAAAACTGATCTCCTTTAAAGAACTGATAAATCAGCGGTCGCGCCCAGACACTCATCTGGATAAGCATCGGACGAGGGATTTTATTTAATAAAAACTTAGTCAGCTTTTTCATTAAAATTCCATTTGGAATGGCTTTTCTTCATCGCTTTTGATTCCTAAAGCTTCATAAACATATTTAAAGGTAGAAAGTAACACAGGCTTTCCGTTGATTACCGCTACATCATGCTCAAAATGTGCTGAAGTAAGGTTGTCAAGAGTCGTAACCGTCCAACCGTCATTGTGGAATTTCACTTTTTCAGTTCCCATATTCACCATTGGTTCGATTGCAATCGTCAAACCATCTTTGATGATTTTGCCGCTTCCCTGTCTTCCGTAATTGGGAACCTGAGGATCTTCATGCATTTTTCTACCAACTCCATGACCTACCAATTCTCTTACAACACCATAACCTTCTTTCTCGCAATGCAACTGAATCGCATGAGAAATATCTCCGATTCTTTTTCCTCTCACACATTGTTCGATTCCTTTGTATAGAGACTCTTTGGTTACTTTAAGCAGTTTTTTGATTTCGGGTTTTACTTCACCAATCTCAAAAGTATAAGCGTGATCACCTACGAAACCATTCAAAACAGCTCCGCAATCAACAGAAAGCACATCACCTTCTTTGATTTCTTCTTTGCTTGGGAAACCGTGAACAACTTGTTCGTTAGGCGAAATACACAACGAATACGGAAAACCTCCATATCCTAAAAATGCAGGTTCTGCACCGTGATCTTTGATAAAATCGTGAGCTAATTTATCTAAATATAAAGTGGTAATTCCCGGTTTGATTTCTTTTGCCAACATTCCTAATGTGCGCGAAACCAACTGGGCACTTTCTCTCATCAGACGAAGCTCGTCTATCGTTTTTAATTGAATCATTTTTAAAATAGATGTTAGATTATAGATATTAGAAGTAAGACTTACAACTTTGTGGATATTTAGTTTTATAAAAAACCTCAATCATCTATATTCTTATGATAAAATTAAAAGTTGTATTGAAACTAATTACTAACTTCTAATTTCTAATTATTTTTCTACCAGAAAAGTCCTTTTTTCTTTTCTTTTTTAAGTTTTGAATATGCTAAAACCTCTTTTCCTTCAACACGGAATTCTATCCTTTCGTTGATGATGTTGTAAATTTCACCCCATCCCGGAAATCCGCCAAGATTTCTGTCGTCAATAAACCAATCTGCATCAAGTTTTCTTGATTGCGTTTCGCTATCGAAGACTTCTCCTTCAAAACTAGAATTAATGGCATAGAACTCCACTCCGTTTTTTCTGCAGAATTCTACCGCTTCATCAAGAGTTTTGCCATGTCTGTATGTCCACAAAATCAGTCTATATCCTTGAGCCTGGAGTTTCTTCAGTGTTTCAAATGCGAAGATCTTTGCTTTCCCAATTCCGGGATAAGCATCATCCACAATTGTTCCGTCAAAATCTACAGCAATTTTTTTGTTACTAACCATTTTGTTCTTTTTTAGCTTGGCAAAGATAATAAATAATTAAAGAGTGCCGAAAAAACATCCGGCACTCCTACTTATAATTAAATGTTAAATTGGAAACTAATGTTTTACCCAGCTAAACTGAAACTGAAGATCGGGTGTAGAAACCCTGTCTGTAATCTTCTGCAGTCTCGATGGTAACTTCATCAGATATTCCTGAGCTTTTTCAGCTTTTTCGGTAAGACCTGTTATATGCTCGATTTTCCATTCATCTAACAAATCTTTCATGATATTAATGTAATCCTGACCTGTGTACACCATACATCTTTGTGCCGCATCTGAAAAATGCCCCCAAAGTTCGCCGGCTTTTTGTCCGGATTGTCTCATCAAATGCGCAGGCATAACGATTTTCTTACGCATCATATCTTCGAAAGCCAAAATCATTTCCGAAGGATCGAGCTCAAGGATTTTTGCTACGAAATGTTTGTATGCTTTTGCATGTCTTGCTTCATCTGCAGCAATTACCCCACACATTTTTGCCAGTTTTCCGTTTCCGGACTGTTTTGCTAATGTTCCTACTCTTCTGTGAGATATATTGGTTGCGGTTTCCTGAAAACTTGTGTACACAAAGTTTCTGTAAGGATCCATACTGGTTCCCAAGTCAAATCCGTCGCTGATAAGATATTGTGTGGTAATCTCAACTTCTCTCATGTTGACTCTTCCGCACAGATAAAGGTATTTGTTTAATAGATCTCCGTGACGGTTTTCTTCACCTGTCCAGGATCTCACCCAATTTGCCCAGCCTACTTTCTCTTCCTGATCTACCCCATCAACACCCATTAACCATGATTCATATGATGGTAAAGCTTCTTCCGTAATACAGTCACCAATCAAAGTAACAAAGAGATCGTAAGGCATCTCACGTGCGAAAGTCTGAATTTCTTCTAAATCGTATTTAAAATCTTCACTTGAAGGGTCTGGTAAATAATCTGATGGCTGCCATATTTTTTCGATTGGTGTCAAAAATTTGTCAAGAAAAGAACCTACTTCCTTTTCTAAAATACCCATTACCTCTTTTCTTACGAGTTTATTGTACATTCTTAAATACGTTTATAATTTACAAAGATATTAATATTTTATTATTTGGAGCATAATATTCTATGTCTCTCATAGCATGTCTGACCAAAATCATAAAAAAAATACCGTCATCTTCAAAGACAACGGTATTTATATCATATTATTTTAAATTTTAACTGACCAAAATATCTCCGGTCATGATTGCAGGAATCTCAACTCCCATCACCGATAAAATTGTCGGAGCCATATCACCCAGCTTTCCTGGCTTCAAATTCCACTGATGGTCTTTATCCATCACAATTAAAGGAACTAAATTGGTTGAATGTTGTGTATTTGGCGATCCGTCCGGATTGATCATTACATCAGAATTTCCGTGATCTGCAAGAATAAAAACTGCATAACCATGTTCGTAAGCCGTTGTAGCAACCTGTTCGATACATTTATCCACAGTTTCGGCAGCTTTTACAGCAGCTTCAAAAACTCCTGTATGACCTACCATATCAGTATTTGCAAAATTTAAGCAAATAAAATCAGCGGTCTCGTTCTGTAACTCAGGGAGAATTGCATTTGTAATTTCATAGGCCGACATTTCAGGCTTCAGATCATAAGTCGGAACGTCTTTCGGACTCGGACAAAGCAATCTTTTTTCACCATGAAACTCTTCTTCTCGCCCTCCCGAAAAGAAAAATGTAACATGGGGATATTTTTCTGTTTCGGCGATTCTGATCTGGCTTTTTCCATTTCTTTCAAGGATCTCGCCCATTGTTTCTTTTAAAACTTCTTCATCAAAAACAACCTGTACGTTTTCGTACGTTTTATCGTAATTAGTCAAAGTAACATAGTGAAGATTTAGTTTTCGCATGAAATATTCCGGCATATCATGCTGACAAAGGACCTCGGTAATCTCCCGTCCTCTGTCTGTACGGAAATTGAAGCAAATCACAACATCATTATCTACAATTTTTCCGACAGGAACTTCGTTTCCGATCTGTGTTTCTTTAACTAAAATAATCGGTTTGATAAATTCATCCGTCACTCCTTCATTATAAGAATTCTGAATGACAGAAGCCGCATCCGTTGTTCTCTGTCCGATACCGCTTACCATCGCATCGTAAGCTAATTTTACACGTTCCCAACGCTTATCTCTGTCCATTGCGTAATATCTTCCGATCACCGTAGCCAAAGCACCTGTTGTTGTACTCATGTGATCCTGAAGTTCTTTGATAAATCCTAATCCGGAATGCGGATCACAATCTCTTCCGTCAGTAAATGCGTGAACATAAACATTTTCATGAAGTCCGTATTCACTTGCAGCAGTCAGTAATCCTTTTAAATGATTGATATGTGAATGTACTCCACCATTGGAAACCAGCCCGATAAAATGTATGTTTTTATTTTCTGTTTTGGCATAAGCAAAAGCTTCCTGAATGACTTCTTCATGACCCAAAGTTCCGTTTTCAACAGCCATATTGAGTTTTACCAGATTTTGATATACTACTCTTCCGGCACCCAAATTCATGTGACCAACTTCAGAATTTCCCATTTGTCCTAATGGAAGTCCGACTGCTAAACCACTTGCTTCTAAAGTGGTGTGAGGAAATTTTTGGTAACAGCTATCTATAAATGGTGTATTTGCTTGAGCTAATGCGGAAACTTCAGGATTTTGACCTAAACCCCAACCGTCAAGTATTGCCAGTATTGCTTTTTTTGACATTCTAATTTATTTTTTAACAAACAAATTTATCGATTTTGAAATGAATTGAAGAATTTGAGCAACTTAAATTTTTATTAAAAAATTTTGTCAGTTTTTCCGCAGATTTTTAATAATAATTAAAATTGAAGGGTATTTTTATGACGCAAATTTTTGATTATATTTTTAGCCGCTAATATCACGAATCTTTTTATAATCAAGTCTGAAACAAAGTTTGTCGTTCCGGTAGGAATCTGAGTTTATTTTGTAGAAATGCAATTTTTAGCCGCTAATATGACGAATATTTTTATAATCAAGTCTGAAACAAAGTTTGTCATTCCGTCAGGAATTTAAATATTCTTTATAGAGATGCTTTCAGCATGACAAAGATTCCTCTAATAGATTTTATATTTAAAATTATTATTAATTTTGCCGCATGGATTTACGTGATCAACTCAAAAACCTTTTTCCTGAGCATGAAGAGCAGGAATTTCAAATGCCTGAAGAGCAGTTTAAGCAAAAAGAACCTTTGGTTTGTAAGTTTGAGAAGAAAGGCAGAAACGGAAAACCAGTAACCATCGTTGAAGGTTGGCAAGGAAGTGAAGAAGATTTAAAGAAAATTTCTAAAAAAATAAAAACCACACTTGGAATAGGTGGTTCTGAAAAAGACGGAACGATCATTATACAAGGTGATAACCGTGATAAAATCATGAATATCCTGAAGGATATGGGTTTTAAAACAAAGAGAGTCGGCGGATAACTCTAAAAATAAATCTGCGTTTGCGGCATTAATTCTTTAAGCTTCTGAATGGTTTCCTTATCCATCGGATTTCCCGCTAAAATCAATGTTTTCAGATTTTTGAGCTGCTGAAATTCTTTCGGAAGATCTTTCAGCTGATTGTGCGCCAGATTCATACTGACAATGCCTTTTAAACCTTTTACTTTTGGAGAAATTTCTTTAAGGTTATTATTACTGACATTTAAAAATTCAAGGTTTTCTGCTTTGAATACATATTCGGAAAGCTTTACAATAGAATTTTGCTGAAGTTCAAGATATTTTATTTTTTTAGGGAATTTCACATCCGTTAAATCATTAATCTGATTGGCTGAAAGATTTAAATATCTTAAATTTTTAATTTTATCTAAATCCTGCGAAATAAAACTGATCTGATTGCTGCTAAGATTGATCTCCTCCAAAGCCGGGATTTCTAACAACGCCTCCGGGAAAACATTTAAATTATTGGCATCAAAATGTACCGTTTTCAGTTTTTGTAGTTGTACAAGGTTGGGATTTATTTTTGTAAGGCTGTTGAGATTCATCGAAAAAGTGTGAAGCTTTTTCAGTTTACCAATATCATCAGGAATAAATTTAATGCTGTTTGAATTGATATTTAAAATTTCCAATTCCTTTAAAGTAAAAATCTGCTGATCCATTTTTTCCAGATTATTCCCCATCAGGTTAAGGAAAAACAGAGAATTCATTTTAGATAAATCTGGTGGAATATTGAAAAGCCCTTTATCTCTAAAGCTCATACTATAAACCGTTTTGCCGCTTTTCAGAGCATCTTCAATTTCAGTATAAGTCGGATATTTTAAGGGATCAATCTGCGCGTTAATCTCGGAAAGCGAGAATAAAATGATGATGAAGAGTAATTTTTTCATAATAAAAAAAGCCGCCGGCAAAGAAAATGCCGGCAGCTGAGAAAGAAAATTAGTAATTATTTTCTAAGAATTTTCACGGTTTTCTGGAAGCCTTCAGCCTCTATATTTATCATCAAAACTCTTGTAGCCTGAAGCTGAGCTGTAAAATCTAGATCTAAAGATGAATTGCTTCCTGTAAATTTCTTCTGATAAACAATTTTACCATCCATACTGTAAGCAGTCACTTCAACATTTTTCAAAGCTTTCGGAGAATTGATTTTCACCAATCCTGATGTAGGATTCGGAGAAATAGTAACTTCCGTTTCTTTGATAGTTTCTGTAGTTCCCAATACTGCACTTGTTCCTAAAAACTGTTGTAATGCAACAACCATTGTTGCAGATTTCCCTTTGTAGTCAATCACGTTTCCTGTAGCGTCAATATCTGTATCAATTGTAGCATTTGGATGCTGAATTGAGAAGAATCCGAATTTATGATCCGGTGTGAATGTCAACCCAGTCGGCTCAGAACCTGCAGGCATTGAAGCGAACAATCTCACTTTAGGATTTGCCTCAGTATGATCCGGAGCAATTACCCAGATGTAGTTTTTACCACCGTCCTGAAGTACCCAAAGATTTCCTAATTCGTCAAACGTAAGATTGTCATTCCCATCGCCCCAAGTTTCTGTCTTAGTTCCCTGCGCTGTATTGAAAGAATATTGAGTTGTTAATCCTCCTGCAAAAACTTCTACCTGAGAAGCTGTCATTCCATTGTCCTGCAAACGGTATACTTTGTTTAAACCTTTGGCTGTAAAGTATATTTTCCCGTCCAGTGGACTGATTTCTACGTCTTCAACACCGTTGAATGCAGTACCTCCCAAAGATGATGCAAGAGCCTGCGTATTATTTTGATCTGCCTGTAGTTTATTAGGAACCTGTACCCATGTAGCAGTTGTACCAGTTGGGTTTCCACCAGAAAGAGGTTGATCTAATTTTAAAACATATAAATTTCCTGATGTAAGATCGTTTGGAGTATCCATCACATATTTGTACACTAAGTTTGTACCTCCATCTTCACCGTAATAAGCGATTGTTCCTGCATTGTTTACCACTACATTTTCATGATTCATCTTACCCATTTGCCAAAGCTTATCTTTAGTTCCTGAAGGATTGTGTGACATCACCTGTGCAGTAACAGGATCAATTTCTACCAACCATCCATAGTCATGGTTTCCATCCGCATTGGTGTCGTTTCCTGTTACAGCTTCTTCAGCAGTAACAATTGTTCCCCAAGGTGTAACACCGCCAGAACAGTTTCTGATGGTTTGAACCAAACTTGGTGCAGAAAAACTAACGCCTCTTGATTTCGTTAAAGCCCAAAGCTTTGTAGTTGTATTATAATTAATCTCTGCCATCGTTACTCCACCAGGACTGGTCTCGTGATTTACAGAAAGATATCCGTCTGTGCTGCTTGCATTTTTTGCCACGTAACCCGTGAAATCATTCAGTCCGCCAACAAGTCCGCCACCTTCTGTATAGGCATCACCTTCTTTCAAAATCATCTGAAATCTGTGTTCAGCAGGAATAATCAGTTTTGAAGTCTGCGCTGTGGGTACAATAGACGTAAAACAGCTGATGTGAGTTCCCGTACATGTAGTTGGTGGAACTGTAACCGTTGTTTTAAGATAAGCATCAATCGTCAAATCTGAACTTGTTGCACTTCTGTTATGTAATTCTATTGAAATTCTGTTGTTGCCCTGTACAAATTTATTTTTCGGAATTGAAAAAATATTGATTGCGGTTTCTGCTGCACCGTCAATCGTTGTACTTGAGAAATCTGCATGATTAACAACTCCAGTCGGCATATTATCTCTGATTACTTCTTCACCATTTAGATAAACAATAATACCGTCATCTCTTCTTATACCAAATTCCATAGTTGTGGTAAGATCAGCTAAGTTGACAGTAAAATCTTTCGTAAGATAAGCAGTGTCTACACCAGAAACGAAGTTTGTTGTTACAGGATCTCCGTAACCCAGAGGTCCGTTTCCTGATGACCATGCAGATGTGTTATAATTGGCATCTTTCCATGTGCTGGCAAGAGCTACGTCATTGTCATTAAATTTCCAAGATGATCCCAAAGGAAAAATCGTGGTTTGAGCCTGAAATGCTGTACTCGTCATCAAAACAAGTGCTGCAATTGTAAGTAGTTTTCTTTTCATTTATTAATACCTTTATTTTTTCATTGCAAAACTATCTTATTGTATCGAGCCCTCTGTTAATAGGGTTTTAATTAAATCTTCCCCAATATTAATTAATCTCAAACCTAATGTTACGGGGATTAATTTATTGTTAAATCAACTCTAAGTATCATAATGACAAAAAGCCATCTCAAATGGATGGCTTTTATATTTAAAAATCGAAGAATATTACTTCACTTTTGCTTTACTAATATCTGTCAGAGAATTCAGAAAAGCAATAATCTGTTTGATTTCCGGTTCTGTAAGATTCAGCTTGTCGGCAGGTAAAGTCTGATTATTTATTTTTAAACCTAAACCTTCGGCTCCGCCTTCGTTGTAAAAATCTAAAACTTCTTCTAGAGTATTGAAAGCTCCGTTGTGAAAGTAAGGTTTCGTTAAAGCAATGTTTCTTACCGTCATGGTTTTGAATGAGTTTTCATAAATCCACGAATTTTCCTTTTTGACATTACTTTTGATTCTTCCCTGATCAGAATCTATTTCTAATGGCGATAATTTTATTGGTTTTTTAGTGACACCCAAAACTTCGGATTCATTTTCATTAAAAAATGGCGGAACCAATCCTGAAAAATGAGGTGCAAAATGACATGTTGCACAATTGGCTTTGCCCATAAAAAGATTGAATCCTTTTTTAGCATCATCAGAAATCTCTTTTTCGTTTCTCATAAAACGGTCAAAATCACTGTCGAAAGAATACAGAGAGGCGACATAAGAACTTAAAGCTTTAGAAAAATTCTGCTTATCAATATTTCCATTTTTGAATGCTTTGCGGAATACTTTTTTATATTCAGGTTTTGTTTTCAGCTTTTTGATAATACTTTCGTAGCTTGTGTTAAATTCCTCATTGTTGTAAATAACGTGTTCTGCCTGTTGCTCCAGATAGAATGCCCGCATATCGTAGAAGAATCTTTTGGCAAAAACTGCATTGTACAGAGTTGGAGAATTCCTTAAAACTGTTTTTCCTTCCACGCTACTTAAAGACTTAGTATTACCGTCTGTAAAACCCTTTTCCGGAAGATGGCAGGTCGCACAGCTCATTTTTCCGTTGTCACTTAAATTTTGGTCAAAAAATATTTCTTTTCCCAATTTTCTCAATTCCTCACTGTCTTCAGAACCTTTCAGTATTGTAAAAAAATAAGGATCAAGAAAGTCACTGTTGAAAAAGTTTTTATTGCTTACATTCCAGCCGGAAAATTCTTTCAGATCATCCGGATTTCCGTCCCATTTTCCTAATTCTTCATATAAAGGCTGCAGATATTTTTTATAAAACTCAATACGGTCAAAAGTTTCAAAATCTGTATTTTGAGAAAGATAAAGTGTACTTTCTGTGATGAGTTTTTCCGCTTTTGAAGTATTGAAATTCTTAAAATAAGGATCAGTAATAATATATTTTTGCATTCCCTGAAAAGCGAAAGAAGCTTCTTCAGAAATATTCAGCGAACCGGGTGTGTCAAAACCTGTCAATCCTAATGTATAGATTCTGATGAGCTCTATTCTTAAAGCCAAAGTTTTATTACTTCCTTTGCTTAAGCCATTTTTTGTGGTGCTAAAATAAAAATTATTGTAATTATTGTATAGAAAATCTGTGATGTCAATAATTTTATCTTTTTGTTCGCTTGCTTCATCAGAAAAAATCAATTCATCAAGCACCTGCAAACCCTCCGGCGGTAAAGTATAAGCAGTAGTTCCTGCAGCTTCAATTCTGAATAGAGGAGCTGCATTGAGATGTGTTTTAGAAAACTCAGGATAATGATAAGCAATATAAAACTCGATCTCTTTGTATGAGTTTCTGGTATTCTTTAATGAAAGCTGTAATTTTTCGATGGTAATTTTATCTTCTTTAAAGAGATAAACGTCTGATTTTAAGTTTTCAAGATGATTCTTAAAATTAAATAAACCTTTACTGACAAAAGTCTCCTCCGTTTCTGAACCCTTGTCGACAGGATTGAATGACATTGCCGCAATCCCCATGAATGCAATAAGAAGAAATAAAGGATAAAATCCTGCAAAATTTTTCATTCGCAAAACTATCATCCTAAGGTTACCACAGTTTTAACGAAAAATTAAATAATGTTTATATTTTGCTTCATTTAAATTCGTTAATTTTAAATCCCTTAAAAAAGAGAATCACAGATTATCAATCAAACTATACAAAAAATAATTATGCTAAATAAACTTGCTGCTTCAGAGCTTGTACTGAATGAAGACGGAAGCGTGTATCACTTAAACCTTTTACCAGAAGATATTGCCGATAAAATAATTCTTGTAGGTGATCCCGATCGTGTACCGAAAGTTTCACAATATTTTGATAAAGTAGAAATCAAAAAAAATAAAAGAGAATTTTATACCCACACCGGAACGTTACGAGGTGAGAGAATCTCCGTAATGTCAACCGGAATCGGTACTGAAAACATCGATATTGTGATGAATGAGCTCGATGCCTTGGTTAACATTGACCTTCAGAAAAAAGAATTTAAAGCCAAGCATAAATCTCTTGAACTTTTCAGAATGGGAACTTGCGGAAGCGTAAATCCGGATGTGCAGGTTGATAATATGCTGGTGACTCAAAATGTTGTCGGCTTAGACGGACTGATGCATTTTTACCAGGATTACAGTTTTGAGAATGAATTTTCTAAAAACTTTTTAGAGAAATTCCCTTACGAAAAAATCAAACCGATGCTTTATTTCTCTGAATGGTCGGAAGAATTGGGTGAAGTTTTCAAAGATGCTAAATATCATGGTAACACAGCGACTTTTCCGGGATTTTACGCACCGCAGGGAAGGGAACTTCGGTTGAAAGCTCTGGACGACAAATTTCTTGAAACATTAAACGATCTCGGAATTACCAATTTTGAAATGGAAACTTCAGCCATTTATGCTTTTTCTAAACTTTTAGGCCATAAAGCAATTACTGTAAACAACGTCATTGCAAACAGAAGACGTGGTGAATTCTCAGCAGATCATCACAACTCAGAAAAAAGACTGATCGAATGGGTTTTGGAGAGAGTGATTAAATAAACAACTGGGATTTCAAATTTTGAGATCCTTTTTATTTTAAACTAACTATTTGCAATAAAAGTTAACTTTTATTGGTTGCAGGCTGAAAGTTTATTCTGCTACGAATACACAAATACATTACAGTAAAAAGCATTCGCATTCACTGTCGCTAAAAATAAATATTCAAATTTAAATTTTATGAAAACTTTAACAAGGGCTTTTTTCTTTAGGAATAGTTCTTGTTTATTCTATAACATATAACACTTAAATACTATATTATTATGGACAATCAAGATTATAACAAAGCAGAAAGAGCAGTCAACAACACTGAAGATTCTTTAAGAAGTACTGCCAACGACGCAAAGTGGAAAGTAAGTGATCTGGCAGATAAAGCCAGAGATTACATCAACGAAAAGCGTAATAATGATGAGGAAGCGACGCATGAAGGATGGCTTGACAGAGTAAAAGCTAATGCTTCTGACACCTGGGAAGACATCAAAGACGGAGCAAGCGAGGCATGGGAAAAAACGAAGGATGCTGCTGAAGATGTAAAGGCAGAGTGGAATAAGAAAACGAATTAGAAAAATTCAGTCTTTTAAATATATTCAAAGAAAATGGAGTCTTTTTACAAAGGCTCCGTTTTTTATTATGTGCTAAACACAAATTATTGCTACATTTGTAAATATTAAACATTAAAAAATTATGTCATACGGTTTACTTAAAGGGAAGAAAGGAATTATTTTTGGAGCCCTTAATGAACAATCTATCGCATGGAAAGTTGCTGAGAGATGCCATGAAGAAGGCGCTGAATTTATATTGTCTAACGCTCCTATCGCTTTGAGAATGGGAGAATTGAACGGTTTAGCAGAAAAAACAGGTTCTGAAGTGATCGGTGCGGATGCAACTTCTACAGAAGATCTAGGAAAACTTTTTGATGCTGCAATTGCAAAATTCGGTAAAATAGATTTTATCCTTCACTCTATAGGAATGTCCGTAAATGTAAGAAAAGGGAAACATTATACCGAAATGAACTACGACTGGACAGAGAAAGGCTGGGATATTTCGGCAGTATCTTTCCACAAAGTGATGCGTACGGCTTGGGAAAAAGACTGTATGAATGAGTGGGGAAGCATCTTGGCTCTTTCATACATTGCAGCACAGAGAACGTTCCCTGATTATAATGATATGTCTGACAATAAAGCTTATCTTGAAAGTATTGCTAGAACTTTCGGAAACTATTGGGGTGAAAGAAAAGTACGTGTCAATACAGTTTCTCAGTCACCGACAGTGACTACAGCGGGAAGCGGAGTAAAAGGTTTCGGAGGATTCCTTGGTTATGCGGAAGATATGTCTCCGCTAGGAAATGCAACCGCTCTTGAATGTGCAGATTACTGTGTTACTCTTTTCTCTGATCTTACTAAAAAAGTAACGATGCAGAATCTTTTCCATGACGGAGGTTTCAGCAGCTCAGGCGTTACTCAGAAAGTGATCGCAAAATATGATACTGAAAACTAAAATCTGAAGATTTAGGTTAAATAATATACCGAAGCAAATTGCTTCGGTTTTTTGTTTGAATTTTTCTAAAATAAATCGAATCGGCGGCACCTTTGGTGCCGCCGATTCTTAATAATAAAAATGTTAATATGAAGTCTATAAAATTACAGTTTGTATAGAATGTGCAGGTGCAGATAACTTGGCAGACATTCCCTCAATCCAAAGATTGGTATCGATGTCATTATCTGAGTCGTTCATAATAACGGTTACCAATTGTCCGTTTTCATTCATGAAAGTTGTTGAGGTTAAAGCGGCTCTGTTGGATGAGGTTCCAATTCTTTGTGCATTTGGTTTGATAAATTTTGAAACATGACCAACATAATAATATTCATAGGTATAATGAACCTCTCCGGTTTTCGTATCTGCAATAATTGGTGCAAAACAGAAGTTTCCCACATGGTTTGGTCCCCCGGTTTCGTCAAGAAGTACATTCCAATCCGTCCATAAAGCGGTTCCTTTATTGAAATCGTTGATCATATTTTTTCCGTACAGTTCGCCTAAACTTACATCGTAGATTTTAGACATATCAAATTGCTCTTTACAACCTTCGGTAAATGCTAAAAACTTATCAGGAAAAGCTCTTTGAGTTTCCAGTAAATTATCAAAAAGCTGCGTTTTATTATTCCATGTTTCGTACCAATGATAGCCGATTCCGTGTGCATATTTTGAAGTTTCCGGATCGCTTAAAGTAGTTGTTGCTCTTTGATAAATCAAATCACGATTGTGATCCCAGATCATTACTTTTTTATCTTTAAAGCCATTTTTCCAAAGCGTTGGTCCTAAATTATTTTTAAGGAACTCCCCTTCTTCTTCTGCGGTATAAATACAGGATTCCCAAGTCTGCGTTGCCATTGGCTCGTTCTGAATCGTTAATCCCCAAACATTAATGCCTTTTTTTTCGTATTCTTTGATAAATTTCACATAATAATCTGCCCAGGTTTGGTAGAAAGCATTTTCAAGTCTTCCGCCTTTCAGCATACTTTTGTTTGACTTCATCCAGGCTGGTGGACTCCAGGGCGAAAAATAGAAAGTAAAATCTTTTCCGATCGCCTGTTGAGCTTCTTTGATCATCGGAATTTTATACCTTTCATCATGAGAAACATTAAATGATTTTAATGATCGATCATTTTCAGTTACATAAGTATAAGAATCGCTTGAGAAGTCACACGAATTCATATTGGTACGAACAACCGTGTAACCCAATCCATTTTTCCCGTAATAAGCATCAATGATTTCTTTTTGCTTGTTCTTGGGAAGTTTATAAAAAGTTTCAGCAGCAGCATCTGTAATAGCACCACCGATTCCGATTAATTTTTGATATTTAAAATCAGGATCTACGAAGATACACGCATCCGTTTCCTTTGGCTGGGTCATTCTCTCGAATTTTACAGATCCTTTATCTGCCATTTTTTGATTGGTTTTAGAATCGGTAAGAAAAACTTTCGCTGTTTTTCCTGCGCTCTTTTTCCAATAATTTTGTGCGTTTGCATTGAAAGCCATCCCGACTACAAAGCAACTTACGATTAATCTCTTCATTATATCTTTTCTATTTTTAATAATTCACCCTCCAAATTATTTTTGAAACTTATCCATTCCTATTTAAAGTGGAAATCCGTGACTTCTTTTTTTACTTATTTTTATACACTCTTACGTAATCTATATAATATTTTTGTGAAAAGATACTGTCATCAATTCCTTCTTTTCCGCCCCAGAAACCTCCTATTGCAAGATTCAGAATAATATAATATGGGCGGTTAAATGGCCATGCTTCATTGCTCTTTTCTTTATTTTCGTAGGTGAAAAACTTTTGATCATCGATATAGACATCAATTTTTTCCGGGGTCCAATCTGCTTTATAGACGTGAAATTTTTCACTGGCATCTTTTACAATCAACGTATCTGTTTTCTGAGTTCCGATAATGTGATTATACTTTTTCGTGTGAACCGATGCATGAATATAACCTTGATTGAATCCAACGTGTTCCATAATGTCTAGTTCACCGTCGTCTGGCCATTTCTTCATACCTTCGCTCATCATCCAGATTGCAGGCCATGTTCCGCGGCCTTTTGGAAGCTTTGCCCTTACTTCGACCGTACCATATTGGAAAGAAAATTTCCCTTTGGTTAAAAGTCTTGCGGAAGTATATTTATTATTTTCCCAATTTTCCTTTCTGGCTTCAATGATGAGGTTTCCTTTTTCCATTCTTGCATTTTCCAACCTTTTCTTGGTATAAAACTGAGCTTCCTCATTTCCGAAACCGTTTCCTCCCACATCATAGTTCCACTTTGTAGAATCAGGTAATCCTTTGCCGTTGAATTCATCATTCCAGATTAATTTTCTGTTTGGATCTGGCTTATTTGAAGCACAATTTAACGATGAAAAAACCAAAATTCCTCCGATAATTAATTGAGAAATATGTTGAAGTTTTATTTTCAAAATTTTTGAATTAATTTTTACTGTTTTCAAAGTTTGTCATGCTGGAAGCATCTCTACAGAGATTATTTATATTCTTTCAGAATGACAAACTCAATTTAATAAAGTCTTTACAAAAAATGTTTAGTCTTCTACCATCAAAAGCGGGTTTTATCCCGCTCTTATTGATATAAATTGGTATTATTTATTCCAATTAATTTTCTTTGTCTGAACATTTTGAGAATCAGTTCCGACCATAATGTCGAATTCTCCGGCTTCCCAATCATAGTTTAATGCATCATCATAGAATTTTAAATTTTCCGGAGTTAATGTAAAGTTTACGGTTTTACTTTCTCCTTTTTTAATGAACACTTTTTGGAAACCTTTCAGTTCTTTTACAGGTCTTACCACTTTTCCGAATAAGTCTCTGATGTATAACTGCACAACTTCTTCCCCATCGTAATTTCCGGTATTGGCAATATTTACGCTGATATTTAAGGTCTGATTTCCTTTAAGACTTGTTGAACTTAAATTCATGTCAGAATATTTAAACTGAGTATAGCTTAAACCAAAGCCAAACGGAAATTTCGGATCATTATCTAAATCGATGTATGCTGACACATAATTTCTGTCAGTATTATTTTTTGCAGGTCTTCCTGTGTTGTAATGATTGTAGTACACCGGAATTTGCCCTTCTGTTCTTGGGAAAGTCATTGGGAGTTTTCCGCCCGGATTTACTGTTCCGAAAAGAACATCTGCGATAGAATTTCCGGCTTCCGTTCCCAGCCACCAAGTGTAAACAATCGTTGGAATATTGTCTGCAGCCCAATCAAAAACCAAAGGTCTTCCTGCATTGATCATTAAAACGATAGGTTTTCCTGTTTTTGCAATTTCTTTCAATAAATCTTCCTGCACGCCCGAAAAGTGGATATTGCTTCTGCTTTTCGCTTCACCGCTCATTGCGTGACCTTCACCCAACGTCATGATCACAACGTCTGCTTTTTTCGCCGTTTCCACCGCTTCTGCAAACATAGACTTGTCCTGATCATCAACGTTAGCGCCTTTTGCATATAGTAATGTTGAGTTTTTATCTAATTGATTTTTAATTCCATCAAACTGAGTTACAATTCTTTGGTTATCATCTTTAAAAGCAATCGACCAGAACCCATGATTAGCAGAAGTTTCTTTTCCGAAAGGCCCGATCAAAGCAACCGTTTTCGTGGATTTTGAAAGGGGTAAAATATTCTTTTGATTTTTAAGCAAAACAATACTTTTCGAACCAAATTCTCTTCCGAATTTTCTGTGTTCCTGATTATTCAACTGTTCTTTCTGTCTTTTTTCGTTGCTGAATCTGTAAGGATCATCGAATAATCCCATCTCGAATTTTTTAACTAAAATTCTTTTTGCAGCATCATCGATCAACTTTGGATCAACCTTTCCTTCTTGTACCAATTTTGGAAGCTCGGTCATATAAGCACGACTTTCCATATCCATATCACTTCCTGCATTGATTGCCTTTTCTGCTGCTTCCTTATTGTCTTTGGCGTAACCGTGAGGAACCATTTCGCCGACACTTCCCCAGTCGGAAACTACAAACCCCTGATAGTTCCATTTGCCTTTTAATAAATCTCTTAAAATGTATTTGTTGGCCGTTGCCGGAATTCCGTTAATGTCATTAAAAGAATTCATAAAAGTTGCAACACCCGCTTCTGCAGCCGCTTTGAAAGGTGGTAAATAAGTTTCATTTAATTGTCTTAAACTCATATCGACGGAGTTGTAATCTCTTCCGCCAACCGCTGCTCCATACGCTGCAAAATGTTTTGCACAAGCCATGATCGCATCAAGATTTCCCAGATCTTTTCCCTGGAAACCCTTGATTCTTGCCAAACCAATCTGAGTTCCCAGATATGTATCTTCACCTGAACCTTCCATCACTCTTCCCCATCTCGGATCTCTCGCGATGTCGACCATCGGTGCAAATGTCCAGTGAATCCCGTAAGCTGAGGCTTCTGTTGCGGCAATTCTTTCTGATTTTTCAATTAATCCTAAATCCCAGCTTGCAGCCTGACCTAAGTTTACCGGAAATGTTGTTCTGTATCCGTGAATGACGTCCTGACCAAACAATAATGGAATTCTCAACCTTGATTTTAAAGCTAATTCCTGAAATTTTCTGGTTTCTTCCGCTCCCGCCACATTGAGCATGGAGCCTACTTTGCCTTGTTTTATTTCGTTTAAAACATTTGCAGAATTGGAATTCTGAGGACCTGTAGCATATTCAAAACCTGAATACTGAACGAGTTGTCCTACTTTTTCTTCTAACGTCATTTTTGACAACAACTCAGAAACTTTCTGGTCGATTGTCTTTTGCCCAAACGCATTCATCCCAAATGCTGTAATTGCCAATAAGAAATAAATTCTCTTCATTTACTTTAATTTTCTATTTTCTGTCATTTAATAAAGTTAAATTTTAACGCAAAGTCCACAAAGATTTTTTTACAATTAATTCTGTTGATTTTTAAATTCACAAAGTCGTTTTACTTAACAAAGAACAAAAAGTCTTTTGATCATTAAATCATAATTAACTTAAAAAATATATGTCGCTGTTGAGCTTCCCGGAATTGTTACAGGAGCCGTTTTTTGATTATATTTAATCGTAAACGCTTTATCCGTAGAGTTGCTGTTCTGAACGATCAAAACTGTTTTCCCCGCCGGAGTTTTAAACGCTACCGTTGAAAGGTTATCGCCTTGTGTAGAAGCGATTCTCTGAGAATTTACAGGAACGAATTTTGAAGCATGGGCAATGATATAATATGCCACATTTTTATCATAGCTCGAACTGCCGGTAATCGTAACCGCACCTTTACATTGGGTACAACCACCCGGTGTGTGAGGTCCGAATGATGCATCATTTGCCACATTCCATTCCAATGCAGTTTTGCTCCAGTTTCTCATTGATCCAATAATAACATTTTTAACGTGCCAATCCAAATCTCCGGAGAAACTTCCTGTAGAGCTCGTCCATTGTTCTGTGAAATAAACGTTTTTATTTGGGAATAAATTATGAACATTTCCTAAAGCCGAAATATCACCTGCATACAAATGAAAAGCTGAACCGTCAACAAATGGATTTGCCGCCGCATCATTTAAAATACTTAAAGGATAAACGATATTATCACAGTTGTGATCGTAAGAAATGATTTTGGTATTAAGATTCGCTGCCTGAAAAGCAGGACCTAAATTATTTTTAATAAAAGTTGCCTGATCTGCAGCTGTCATATACATACTCGGATTATTTCCGGGATGTAATGGCTCGTTTTGTGGAGTGATTGCATCGATTTTAATTCCCTGCGCCTGCATTGCCTGAATATATTTTACGAAATATTGTGCGTAAGTTCCGTAATATTCAGGTTTTAAGCTTCCTCCGATACTGTTTCCATTGTCTTTCATCCAGACAGGAGCCGTCCAAGGAGTTGCCAGAATTTTAATATTCGGATTGATTACTAAAATATCTTTGAGCATTTGAATCAATGCAGCATCTTTTGTAAGACTAAACTGTGAAAGTGTAGCATCTGTTTGTCCGGAAGGCATGTCATTATAGGTAAAGACTTCACTGTTCAAATCTGACGCACCGATACTGATTCTTAAATAATTAACAGCGATTCCTGAAGCTCCGAAAAGATCATTTAACAATTCCTGTTTTTTGGTTGCAGACAGTTGATTGATTACCTGAACGCTTCCGCCTGTCAATGTATATCCGAAGCCATCAACAGTCTGGAAAACCTGTGAAGCATCAATATCAACAGTCGTTCCCGTCGCTGAAGTTCCGGAAAAATATGCAGTGTTTTGCTTCTGAAGTTTTACAGACTGGTCACCTTTTGTAAGCCAGACTTCAACAGGATCTCCGGTAGCACTTCCCCCTCCGTTAACGGGATTTTCGCTTCCGGCAGGATCTGTAGTCGTGCTGCTGCAATTAAAAAAAGAAAGAAGTGCCACACCGCAAAGTGCAGCACCTCTTAACAAGAAACTATATGAATTTTGTAATTTCATTTTAAAAATTTAAGTGAAAGTTATTGCATTCTTCGGAATTCAACTTTGTCAATGCTTAGTCCGTTGACTGTTTCTCCGCCACATTTGATGAATAGATAAACAGTTCCCGTTGTTGTAGCAGTGAAAACACCTCCGTTTTTAGGAGCATCACATCCTACTGACGAAACTTTACCTTTGAAAGCGGCTTTTCCACATCCCGCCCAAGTGTTGATGTTTCTATAAACCGTTCCGCTTACATCAGATCCCACAGCAGGAATACTATTTAATACATACACTTCAAACCATGTATTGACCAATGCGCTATTCGATGAAGCCACCATATCGATTGAATATTTCTTTCCTGCTTCTACCTGAACTGCCTGATAAATTGCTTGTTGAGCACCTCCGCTTGTTACGATAGTTGCTTTACCATTAGAAAAAATCCATTCTGCGCCGGAAGCACTGATGATATGTTTTGTCCATTTTGAAATTTCATCAGGAGTATCAAATCTTCCACCTTTGATCATATTTCCGGAGATCGGATCAGAAGTTGGAACAACAACGGTCTGAGAAGCAGTTCCTGCCAAAATCCCACCTTTACCATATGCCTGATGCTCTATAAGATACGTTCCTGCATCGGGTAGAAAAAGATCTTCAAGGTTTTTACCAAAGTTGAATCCTTCATCATCAATATTCCATTTTGTATTGATGTAATTGTTGGAATTGGTTTTAAGTCTATATCTGTTTTCTGAAGTTTTTGATATTGTAAATCCTGCATCAACGCTTTCCTGACCAAGACCATTACCTTCATCTGTAGAATCTGGTGTGCAGCTGGCAAAACTAAAAATAACCGCACCTAATAGAAGACTTTTATTGATATATTTAGTTATCATATTTAATTTTTATTAAAATTAATAATTAGGATTTTGTTTCAGAATTGTTCCTGTAAGTTCTGTATAAGGTATTGGAAGAATTTCATTTTTCCCTGCTACAAAACCTCTTGAACCTAATTTAGCAGGAGCTTCACCCCATCTTACTAAATCAAACCATCTGTGACCTTCACCTACTAATTCTCTTCTTCTTTCATCTTTCACGGCTTGCATACTAACCGGAACTGATGCTAAGCCAACTCTTGCTCTTACGGCATCCAATAAAGCCTGAGCTCTGGAACCTGCGCCATTTAAGGCTTCAGCTTCCATTAAATAAGTATCTGCCAATCTCAGATAAATATAATTCTGACGATAATTTAATTCTGACGGTCCAGGTAAAGTTGTTACTTCATCCTTTGTCGGCATGAATTTGTTAAGAAAATAACCGTTATCCATATACGCTGGTGAATAATCTGCTTTATTATCTTGCTTTAGAGCTTTTAAATTTAGAATTGTAGCATCCATTCTTGGATCTCCCTGCATAAAGTTGAATAAATCTGTTGTAATAGGATTAAATGCCCAACCTGCAACAACATCTGGTGCGTCTGTAGTCTTTTTAGTATATCCTCTTGGAGCTACCATGATATTGGTAGAGTTTCCTTCGTCGTTACCTTGTCCCCAGAAACCCCAATCAGAATTCCCTTTGTTAGTATGCATTACTTCAAAAATAGATTCTGTAGTAAATTTGTTGTCAGTTACCCAAAGACTTGCAAAATCACTTACCAATTTGTATCCGTACTGGCTTGTTCCTCCAGGAGTTCCGTTTACTTCAGCAAATTGAGCTGCAGCTTCAGTTTTTTTATTTTCATATAAATATACCTTTCCAAGAAGTGCTCTTGCAGCTCCCTGTGTAAATCTACCTCTCTGATCTCCTGAAACTGTCATTGGCAAGTTTGGAATTGCAGCAAGTAAATCTGCTTCAATCTGTGCGTAAACAGCAGTTGGAGCGGCTTGAGGAATATTATAATAATCGTCTGTCGCCTGAATCTGAGTAAGAATCAATGGAATATTTCTAAACATTGTCACCAATTCAAAGTAATATAATGCTCTTAAAGCTTTAGATTCTGCAGTAAATCGATTCTTGATTGCATCGCTCATATTGGCTTGAGGAATTTTTTCAATCAAAACATTGGTTCTGGAAATTCCCTGATAATAATCTCTCCAATAACTTGCAGGCATCGTATTGGGATTCAACTGATAATTTGAAATTCCCTGAATTCCGGCTCCATCTGTAGAACTTCCTCCTCCGGCATAAAAGTCATCAGATCCTGCATTGAAAAATGTTACCATATTTTCAAAACCTCCTGCATATTTTCTTACCGGATCATATGCTCCTACAAGAGCGAAGAAACACTCCTGCTCATTTCTGAAGAAATTATCTGTATCAAAAGCACCAAGATTTTTTACGTCTTCAAGATTTTCTGTAGTACAAGCAACATTCACGAATCCTGTTCCCAATAATAATGCTGCTGCTATGCTTATTTTGTAAAATTTATTTTTCATTTTAAACTAAATTAGAATGTTAGATTTGCTCCAAAAAGGAAAGTTTTAGCTTGAGGATAATAAGCTCTGTCGATACCAAAGCTGTCACCTGCAGCGATTTCAGGATCATAACCTGTATATTTGGTGAATGTAAACAGGTTTTCTGCTGTTACATATAAACGTAATTTACCAACACCAAAAGTTTCCGTCATTGTCTGTGGAAGTGTATATCCTAACTGTACCAGTTTTACTCTCACATAATCACCTTTCTGTAAGTAATAATCTGACATCCATGTGTAGTTGTGATTGGTATCATTAGTTGTAAGTCTAGGTGTTGAATTAGAAGTTCCTTCCCCTGTCCAACGGTCAAGAATTGCAGTCTGGTAATTTGCATTTAAAATATCCAGACGTCTAAGACCTTGGAAAATTTTGTTTCCGGCTTGTCCTTGAGCAAAAACCATGAAGTCCCAATTCTTGTAATTTAGATTTACAGTAAGACCAAAAGTATATTTCGGTACAGAATTTCCAAGATTTACTTTATCAAGATCGCTGATTTTTCCGTCTCCATCAGTATCTTGCCAAATAAAATCTCCAGGTTTTGCATCAGGAAGAATCAACTGACCGTTTGCATTTCTGTAAGCATTAATCTGCTCCTGATTTTGGAAAATACCTAAATTTTTATATCCGTAAAAAGAACCGTAAGATTCGCCAACCTGAATTCTTGACACAGGTCCCATTGACTGGAATCCCGGTCCATCAATGTATTTCCTTCCTTGCTCTAAGCTTGTAACTGTATTTTTTAGATAAGCAAAGTTACCATTCACTGAAACTCCAAAATCTGACCAGTTTTTCTTGTAACCTAATTCAACTTCAACTCCTTCATTTTCCATATCTCCGATATTGGCCGTTGGAGCAACTGTTACCCCAACATATCCAGGAATTTGGATTTGTCTTAAAATATCTGATGTTTTCTTTTTGTAATAATCAACGGTTAAATTAAAGTTATTTAAAAATTTAATGTCTGTAGCAATATTTAACTGAGAAGTTGATTCCCATTTCAAATTTGGATTTGCCAATGTATTCGGAATATATCCAGGCAAAATCACATTACTTCCATTCGTATAGTTTGCACCCGGAACGTAGAAACTTGCAAAAAGGAAATCACCGATACCGTCATTACCTAATACAGCATATCCTCCACGAAGCTTTAATGTATTGACAATTTTATTCTGAGGCCAGAAATTTTCCTTATCAACATTCCACCCTACAGAGAAACCCGGGAAATTTCCCCAATGATTGTTGGCTCCGAATTTAGAAGAACCGTCACGTCTGATTGTTCCGGTAAACAAATATTTATTGGCATAATCATAAACGACTCTACCGAAATATGAAGCTTTGTGAGTATTAATATTATCCCAAGCATTCATGTTTTTTTGATCCTGAGGAATAAAGAAATTAAATGAAGCATCCTCATAACTGCTGATTGGAAGATTGGTATGTGTTACAGTCTGTCCGAATCCGATATTATATTCGTAATATCCTGTACCAGCCAAAATATTCAGATTATGCTCTCCGAATTTCTTTTGCCAGTTGATCGTGTTTTCTAAACTCCATTCCAGTTTTTGCTGTGTTGTTCTGCTTAAACTGTTGAAATTTAAATTGCTGTAATTAGGGTTTAAGTAAAAAAGAGGTGTGAAACTTTGACTTCCCCAATAAGCTTTTTTTCCATTGATTGATGATTTAAAAGTAAAATCATTTAAAAATTTTACTTCTGCATAGATATTTGCAATAAAATCATCAGACCAGCCTTTGTTTCCTAATTGCGTATATCTGAATGCCAATGGATTTGACATCTCCTGCCCAACCAAAGTAGAAATTCCATAAGGGTTTCCATAAGGATCTCTCACCACATTTGGGTTAGAATATGTATTTGAACCTGCTACAGCAGGATCTGTAACGACAAGAGGTGTCGTTGGATCTAAATTTACTGCTGAACTTAAAGGTCCGCCGAATTCTCCATTCGCATTAATTCCCTGAGATTTTGTGTGAGTATAAGCAAATGTCTGACCTACTGTTAACCAATCTGTAACTTTATGAGTTGAGTTTAAACGCCCCGTTAATCTTTTGTAATACGAAATATCACTCATTACAATACCGGTCTGATCAAAATATCCGAATGATCCGTAGAAAGTTGACTTTTCGTTCCCTCCGCTGATACTTACTTCATGGTTAGATCTTTCTCCCGTACCGAAAATGGCATCCTGCCAATCTGTTCCGGCACCTAAAGACTGGGGATTTTGAAAAACAGGGTTTTGACCGCCGTTTACATATGCCTCATTTAAGATAGTTCCGTACTGTGTCGCATTTAATAAATCTAATTTTCTTGCTGCTCTTGCAGTACCAAAAGATCCGTTGTAAGAAAGATTTAATCTTCCTTTTTTACCTTTTTTGGTAGTTACCAAAATTACACCTCTCGCGGCAGAAACTCCGTAGATTGCAGAAGAAGCACCATCTTTTAATACTTCAATGCTTTCGATATCAGATTGATTAAGCCATCCGATACCATCAACAACAATTCCATCAACAACCCAAAGCGGATCATTATTGGAATAATAACTCGTGATTCCTCTGACACGAATTGTGGCAGATGATCCAGGTTGCCCTGAATTGGTAATAACATTTACACCTGCGGCTCTACCTTGCAAAACCTGCTCTGGTTTTCCTGCAGGTATATTCTCAATATCGCTTGCTTTGATACTCGATATTGCTCCCGTCACATTACTCTTCTTCTGAGTACCGTAACCAATCATTACTACTTCTTCAATTTTCTGTTCTTTTTGAATTGTGTCTGTAGTCGTGTTTTGGGCTTGAAAATTTGCAGTAAAATAAAGTACGGCAATCGCCCCCAAACTTCTTGATATTTTTACATTCATATACAGTTAGTTTTTTTAATTCTCAAATTGAGACAATAAAAATATATTTTTTTTTAAATATTTAACATCATATTCACAATTATTTTAATATTTCCACTATTTTTGGGGCTTGAAAGGCATAAATTTTATGTTAAATCTTGTAATATTTCCTTAAAATTGCCGTAATCTGATTCCCAAAATGAGCATCAAGCCAACAAATATTTCCCTTCCGCTAAGATTAACCTTCTTTATTTTTTCAATGGTGCTCAACTGTATGGGGATCGTTATCCTACAGCTTTCACAGAAAAATATAGGCTATGATAAGCTTGGTTTTTTAGAAGCATTCAAAGATTTACCTATTGCATTTATCTCATTATTTGCCGTCAATTTTATCAGTAAAATGGGAACTAAAAACTCTCTCATCATTGCTTTGGGCATTGTAGGGGTTTGCTCATTTATTTTACCTTTTGTCGAAGTATTCTGGTTTTACAAACTTTGGTTTGCGATCATCGGAACCTCTTTTGCGATCGGGAAAATCTGTGTGTATGGAATAATCAGGAATAATATTACAGAAGAGAAATTTTTAGCGAAAACCATGAATAATGTGGAAGCTTCATTCATGATTGGTATTTTTGTTGTCAATGTAGGTTTTGGCTGGCTGATCGCAAGTGAATTTTCGGAATACTGGAAATTTGGGTTTATATTCATTTCAGTTGTATCGTTGGTTACTGTTTATTTGTTATCAAAAATCACTATTATCGAATCGGATAAAAGCATAAAAACCAATATCTTATCTCATTTGATTTCATTTAAAGACACACAGACTCTTTTATTCTTTGCTGTTATTTTTTTTATAGTTTTTACAGAGCAAAGTTTTAATTCCTGGCTTCCCGCATTTTATAAAAATCATTTGAAGGTCAATTCTTTTTTTGCTATTCAGGCGTCTTCAATGCTTGCTATGTTTTCGTATTTCGGGAGGATCATTACAGCAAATATTATCAGGAGGTTTTCGTTGATGAAATATTTTATGTACTGTCTCATCTGCATTATTCTGATTTTAGGGACTATTTTCAGCATTCAATATTTCGGCTCAGAAAAATCCGGAATCTTGCTTTATTTATTCCCGACCATTGGTTTATTTCTTTCACCACTCTATCCTCTTATCAATTCTAAAATGATTTCAAAGATTGAAAGTCAAAAAATAAATACATTTACCTCGGTAATTGTAATATTCTCTTCTTTGGGAAGTTCTGTGAGCTCTGTAATGATGTCGATACTCTTTGAAAATCAGTTGTTAACGTTCTATTCCCTTTATATTTTGGGAGCTATTTTGATTATATTTTGTCTTAGCATATTTTATTTTAAGCAAGACTATCTTAAAAATTAAAAAATAATTTTATTTTTACGGTCATGAAAACTTACGGTTCAAAAAACATCGAAACACTTAAGCAGCTTATTGAGGAAAAACATTTCATCCCCAATATTTCCGTTGACTGTACAATTTTTGGTTTTCATGATAATATCCTCAAGGTACTGCTTTTGAAGTATCATGATCTTGATATGTGGTCACTTCCCGGAGGTTTCGTCTTTCTTGATGAAGATCTTAGAGAAGCTGCTGACAGAGTTTTGTACGAAAGAACCCATCTTAAAGGGTTGTTTCTTGAGCAATTTCACACTTTTGGACGACTCAACCGTACAGAAAACAACGTACACAAAACCCTGATCAACAACAAAGGGCTTGATGTGCCAAAAGATCACTGGATCTTGCAGCGTTTTATCACAGTTGGATATTGCAGTTTAATCGATTTTTCTTTGGCTAATACTTTTCCGGATGCATTTAATGAAACTTGTGCATGGTTTGAAGTTAGCAAACTTCCTAAAATGGCATTTGATCATGACAGAATTATTGCAGACGGTCATCAATATTTACGCAAAAACATTGATACCCAAGTTGCAGCCAGCAACCTTCTGCCAGAAAAATTTACCATGAAAGACCTTCAGTCTTTATACGAGACAATTTTAGGTGAAAAATTCAGAAGGAATAATTTTCAGCGTAAAATACTAAGTATGAATTCTCTTGAAAGACTTGAAAAACTTTATGATGGTTCTGCCAACAAAGCACCTTTTCTTTATAAGTTTATAAAAGAATAGTTTTTTTCTTTTTTCTGAAAAAATTTTCCCAGACATGGTGAAAAGTATTATTTTTAGGAAAATTAAATTTCATGTCATATTATCCTCTTACCACCATTCCGGATTATTACGGAATTGATGCTTTACTTACCGAAGAACACAAGCTTATCCGCCAGTCAATAAGAGATTGGGTAGAAAGCTTTGTAATGCCAAATATTGATCAGGCTGCACAAGATCATACAGATTTGCCCGGACTAATGAAAGAATTGGGGAAAATAGGTGCTTTAGGTCCTTACATTCCGGTAGAATATGGCGGTTCTGGTTTAGATCAGATTTCTTACGGTCTGATCATGCAGGAGCTGGAAAGAGGTGATTCTGCGGTCCGTTCGGCAGCTTCTGTACAGAGTTCTCTGGTAATGTTCCCGATTAATGAATTTGGTTCTGAAGAACAAAAAAGAAAATATCTTCCCAAGTTAGCTTCCGGTGAAATGATTGGTTCATTTGGACTTACTGAGCCCAATCACGGTTCAGATCCTAGTTCTATGGAATCGCAGTTTAAAGATATGGGAGATCATTATCTTTTAAATGGGGCAAAAATGTGGATCACCAATTCGCCTCTTTGTGATATTGCCATAATCTGGGCTAAAAATGAAGACGGAAAAGTACAGGGATTGATCGTTGAAAGAGGAATGGAGGGTTTTACAACTCCGGAAACCCACAATAAATGGAGTTTAAGAGCATCTAAAACCGGAGAATTGGTTTTCAACAATGTAAAAGTTCCGAAAGAAAATCTGCTTCCCGGAGTTACAGGATTAAAAGGTCCTTTATCTTGTTTAAATTCAGCACGATATGGTATTTCATGGGGTGTAATTGGTGCGGCTATTGATTGTTACTGTACCGCTGTTCAATATTCTAAAGAAAGAAAACAATTTGGAAAACCAATCGGAGCATTCCAGTTACAGCAGAAAAAATTAGCTGAATTTTTAACTGAAATCACTAAGGCGCAATTGCTTTGCTTACAATTAGGAATGCTGAAAAATGACCACAAAGCAACTCCTGCACAGATTTCAATGGCGAAAAGAAACAACGTAAAAATGGCAATTGATATCGCAAGAGAATCTCGTCAAATTCTTGGTGGAATGGGAATTATGGGAGAATTCCCAATGATGAGACACGCTGCCAATTTAGAATCTGTAATTACGTATGAAGGAACGCACGACGTTCATTTATTGATTACAGGGCTTGACATTACAGGATTTAATGCTTTTTAAAATTTGTAACTATAAATGAATTATATAAAGGTGACTGAGTTTTTCGAAGTCACCTTTTTCTTTAGTAAGAATATGTTTTAATATTTTCTATGAAATTAATATCTGGATTTAGAATTTCCATGATCAGACTTTTCACAGATTGCATCGCATCATCAAGATTTCCCTGCGCAAATTCTAGTGAAGCAACACCTTTTTTAGCATCAGCAAAACTCCAGATTCCTGTTTCAACAGGAAAGCCCCAAAACTCCGGTAAACTCTGAACAACGTATTGATAAATACAAAGCTGTAATGCCTGCTTTCTATCATCTTTATGAAAATAATGATCAATATTTTCACTATCAATTTTTACACTTAAATTTTTGATCTTTGCAGTTTTGTAATCGATAATCCGCACAGTTCCGTTCAGTCTGTCTATCCGGTCAATGAAACCAAAGAAAGAAACTTTGTCATTTTTAGTTTCGTCAAGATAAAAATCAACATTTTCAAAACGTCTTTCAATATCAATGATCTCTAGAGAATTTCCTTGCTTCACCAATTCAAGATCATATTTCAGAATATTTTCAATCACTTTTTTTGCGATGGCTTTGTGAATAAAATTCATCCCTTTATTATAAAATTCGGGTTGATGTTTTAGCTTCTCAATAGCAATATTTATATATTCATCTATTTGTTTAATTGAATATTCTAAATCTTTTGTTTTTAAAACTTTACATTTTGCAACTTCATATATTTCTTGAAGGGTATAATGTACAAGATTTCCATAATTTCTTATTGAAAGTTCTTCTTCAATTTCGTCTGTTTCAGAACTGTTTAAAATTTTAGAAAGATAAAAATCTATAGGATTATAAAGATAACTGGTAAGGTGAGAAGCAGAAACTTTTTCTTTCCATTTTTCCAGTTGCTGCATTACGATTTCCGTTTTTGCAATTTCGATCGGCTGGCTTGTAATCGGCTCTGAAGTATTTTCAACGATCAGATGTTCAATTTTATGATTACTTTCCATCTCGATCTGAGTGATAAACCTGCTTTTTTCACCCGTATTCACACCGGAACTTAATGCATTAAAAAGTAAATGTACATTTTGTGCATCCTGAATCAGACGATAAAAATGATAGGCATAAATACTGTCGTTTTCGAGAAAAGTATGCAGATCAAAATGTTTTCTGATATCAAAAGGAATATAAGTGTTCTGGGAATTACCGAGCGGAAGTTTACCTTCGTTGACAGAAAGTAAAATTACATTTTCAAAGTTCAGAAGACGGGTCTCCAAAAGTCCCATTACCTGAAGACCTTTCAGCGGTTCACCCTGAAAATCGATATTCTCTGAATTGATATGCTGATTGATCAGGATCTCAAGAGTTTCTATTTTTATTTCAAAACCGTATGGCGTAATCTGATTTTTTATAATCCTAAATGCATTTTCGAAGTGGGATACGTTTTCATACTGTATATCATCAAGTTGCGTCCACTTAATTTTCTGACAATATTCAATTAAAATATCTAAAAAAAGATAACCGGAATCAGCTTTTTGTAGTAAATTAAAATAAGATAAATTGCCTAATAATTCATTAATAAGATTTCTTGAAATGTAAACAATATTCCGTTCTTCAATGTTAGATTTGAAATTATTAATTATCTTTTCGTCTTCTTCAGCTTTCGGAAGCTCTTCTAAAATCGGGAAAACATCGCGGTAATAATACGAGGATTTGTTTTTTTCAAGCTGTTTCTGAAGATAAAAAAGTTGCTTCACCGCATTGGAAAACGATAAGTTTTTTAAAGGAAAACCCATGGTTATATTCAGGTTTTCAACTTCGTGCATCACGTCTAAACTTGCTGGTAAAAGATTTTCGTCCAACAAAACCACAGCTGTATTGGTAAACGTTTTATTATCAATATCCTTAAAAAGATCAGGCAAGACTTTGGTCTGCGTTACATTCCCTGAAACTTCATAGATTTTTATATTTTTTGGCTGATTAAAATCATCTTCTATCCAATTGAAAGCCCGACTGTCATTAAATTCTTTCCATAATTTATGGTTGCGAAGAAATTTCCCCGCTTCCTGTCGCTCATCATCAAAATAATAGCGGTCTGCCTGAAAAAAACACTGCGCTTTATCCCATTGTAATAAAGTTCTTACTAATTTTTCTTCAACCGGAGTAAAAGCATTGAAGCCGCAAAAAATAAAATTCCCGTTAGTTTTTTTGGCAAAATCTGCGATTTTAGCTTTTGCAGCCTCGTGAATCATTCCCGGAGTTGCCCAGTTTTTCTCTTTCAGTTTTTGTTTTAAAACCGGAAGAAAAATATTCATATTTCGCCAGAAATTCAGAAATTTCTTTCTTGGAACTTCTTCTTCGTCACCTAAATCCTGCGCCCATTCTTTGATTCTTTCTTCATCAAACATATATTGCAGAACCGCTTCATCACTTTCAGAAAATTTCAGAATGTCATCCCAATCTTTTTGAAGCGTCGGAAACCACTTTAGAAATTCAGCAAAATCATCATTCGGAATGAGGTTTAATGTTTTATAAACATCAAAAGAGAACAGCCATAACGCAATTCCCTGAATAGCTTGCTGATCAACAATATCGTTAATCAATTCTTCAATCGTAAAAAAATTAGGAAGAAATCCTGAGTAATTATTTTCCTCTAAAATCTGCCGGATAAAAACAATAGGTCTTTTACCGGGTAAAACGACGTTAAACTGAGACAAATCGGCATTTTGAAGCAGCAATTCATCGATGATTTTATTTAGAAATTTCAAGGTTTTTTGTAGTCTTTTAATTGTTCGAGCTCTTCACTGATCATTACATCATATTCCGACTGCTTTTCTTTATTCATGCCGTGTTCTGTGACGCCATCATACAAAGCCTGAAAATTTCTGTAATCTTTAAGAATCCTGTTATAAATTCCCTGAAAATATCTGTCATAATCACCGGAATTTTTAATTTTCGCAGCAACTTCTTTTCTTATTTTCCGGGCATAAATTTCTGCGATGTCAAAATGTTTTTGTTCGTGATTCAAAACATATTCACTGATTCGGTTATCGTCTTTCCAGGATTTATCTTCATTAAAAATCGTTTCTATATTTACTTTTGCGGCTCCTTTAGGATTTGAAGATTTTACAACGGAGTAAACCCATCCACAATGGGTGTAGGCTACAATATCTTTTCCTCGTTGGTTATTAACTTTGCTTTTAAAATTATTCCACACCAACTTCCTGTCTTCTTTCCACTCTACTCTCTGGCTCCATAAGTGACTGGATATCAAAAACAAAACTAAAAACACATACTTCATTATTCCACGACAATAGTTTTGGTGATCCAGGTATTATTACCATTCCAGAATTTAAAGGTATACGTTCCCACCTGTTGCGGACTAAAATTGATCTGATTCGCCGAAACATGATTGGTTTGCGCACAAGAACCGTTTGTATGATACTGATAAGCAGTCACATCTCTGGTGAAGTTACCGGTGTGAATATAATCATATCCATAAAATCCCTGACATTGAGACGCATACGTTGAATATGTTCTTATACTCTGAACGCCAAAAACAGACATTGTATCATTTACTATTTTTACACTGTCGATTTTTACTTTGTCTGTGTATTGAATAGTTTCATAATCATCATCGTCGTTACAAGACACTAAAGAAAGCCCTATAAAGACTACTGATAAAGCGGCATTAAACAATGTTTTCATCTTATTATAAAAATTTATGATTATTAAACGTAAATTATCAAAAATTATTCCTTCGTAATGTTAAATTATGAATTAAAATTACCTTTTGATAGATAAACAACTTTTTTAGTATCAAAAAACTCTTCTTCAAAATAATTTTTAAGATTAAATAGTTCACATTTGAGCCCTGCTAATTCTTCTGCCAAATCTCCGCCTTTTAAATACAACACCCCGTTATGCTTTGTATTGAACTGTTCTTTTTCAAATTTCCCTTTTAGCCATCTTAGGAACTCAGGCATTTGTGTCACAGCTCTACTTACCACAAAATGAAACTTTTCTTTCACCTTTTCTGCCCTTCCGTGAATTGCTGTTACATTGGTCAATCCAACGCCTTCAGCTACCGCATTTACAACGGTAATTTTCTTTCCGATAGAATCAATTAAAGTAAATTTTGTTTCAGGAAAAAGAATCGCCAGTGGAATTCCGGGGAAACCGCCACCAGTACCGATGTCAAGAACTTTCGTTCCGCGAGCAAATTCCATTATTTTTGCAATACCTAAAGAATGAAGAATGTGCTTTTCATAAAGAGATTCCATATCTTTTCTGGAAATCACATTGATTTTTTCGTTCCATTCACCATACAGGCTTTCTAATTTTGAAAACTGCTCGATCTGTTTTTCGGAAAGTTCCGGGAAATATTTCTGAATTAACGCTATTGACATACGACTGATAATATAAAAAGCAAAAATAAGTTTTATTTCATATTCAGATAATCTTTTTTGAAGATAATATAGCATCATATAATTTTAGGTTTTATAAAATATCCCGAATTCACATTTTATTCACACTAAGTTTTTACATATATTTGTTAAAACGACAAAAAGAATTCATGAACAAACTTTCAGACAGAGTAAACAGATTAGGTTACTCCCAGACTTTCGTAATGTCAAATAAGGCCAGAGAAATGAAAGCCAACGGAATTGACGTAATAAGCTTAACACTTGGTGAACCGGATTTTGATGTTCCCGATAATATAAAACAGGCTGCTTTTGATGCCATCAATGAAAATTACAGTCATTACTCTCCGGTACCGGGTTTTTTGGAATTACGTCAGGCAATTTCAGATAAATTAAAAAGAGACAATCAATTAGATTATAAACCAACACAAATTTGTGTTTCAAATGGTGCTAAACAGGCAATTATTAATGTTTTAGCAGCAATCATCAATGATGGCGACGAGGTGATTCTTCCGACACCATTTTGGGTAAGCTATGATGAGATGGTAAAAATGATGGGTGGAAATTCTGTAATGCTTCCAACTTCATATGTAACCGATTTTAAAATTACCGCCGAACAATTGGAAGAAGCGATTAATGAAAAGACAAAAGCAATTCTTTTCAGCTCGCCCTGCAATCCTTCCGGAGGATATTACACATATGATGAATTGAAATCTTTAGCGAAAGTGATTGCTAAATACCCTCATGTAACTGTCATCTCAGACGAAATCTATGAATACATCAATTACGAGACAAAAACAACTTCTATCGCACAGTTTCCGGAGGTTTATGAGCAGACCGCAGTGATTAACGGAATGTCTAAAGCTTTTGCCATGACAGGCTGGAGAATCGGATATTCTGCATGCCCCGAATGGTTGGCAAAAGCCTGTGAAAAAGTTCAGGGACAAATGACAAGCGGAGCCAATACAGTTGCACAGAGAGCTTCAATTGTTGCGTTAAAAACTGATCCTTCAAAATACAAATATATGATTGATGCCTTCGAACAAAGAAGAAACGTCATGTTTGATTTGATGAAAGAAATTCCTGGATTCAAGGTGCTTTTACCAAAAGCTGCATTCTATTTCTTTCCGGATATTTCTCATTACATTGGAAAAACTTTGAATGGAACCGAAATAAAAGATGCAGATGATTTTGCGATGTTTCTGTTAGAAGAAGCTCATGTTGGTTGCGTTGGTGGAGTTTCATTTGGAAGTCCGGAATGTATCAGATTTTCTTATGCTGCTTCCGAAGAAGATTTGCGAGAGGCTATGAGAAGAATAAAAGAATTATTGGCAAACGTATAAAAGTAAAAGTTCTTCCTAATGGAAGAACTTTTTTCATTTAATTTAAAGAGAACCTCCTTCTACAGGTGTTTCCGGTACGATAATATAGCATTCTTCATTAATTGCGACACAAACATCAGCTTCGGGACAATAATACCTTCCAGGAGGACATTTTGAAGTAACTGCTGCTCCTTTAATTGTTCTCAGTTCTTTTCTTGAAAGACTTTTTAAATTTTTCATAATAATTCTTTTTTGGTTGGTGAATTTTTTAGTTCTATGTTCTCAAAGTTACTGATTTTTGATTATAATTTAACTTACTTTACGCTTTATCATAATAAGTTAGAATTTAAAAACAATTATAGATTTTATTTATCAATATTCATTTTTTCGATAGATAGAAATATTATATATTTGCATCATTAAATTATAAATCAAAAATTAGAAAATTATGTCTTTAGTAGGAAAAAAATTCCCAAACGTAACGATTGACGCAATGTCTGAAATGGGTGATGATCTTAGAATCAACATCTTCGAAGAAACTACAAAAAACCAACAAAAAGTACTTTTATTCTGGTACCCGAAAGATTTCACTTTTGTTTGCCCGACTGAGCTTCACGCTTTCCAGGAGGCTTTAGGTGAATTTGAAAAAAGAAATACAAAAGTGATAGGAGCTTCTTGTGACACAAATGAAGTACACTTCGCCTGGTTAAATGTTTCAAAAGACAACGGTGGTATTGAAGGAGTAACTTACCCGCTTTTAGCTGATACTCACAGACAATTGGCAAATTTATTAGATATCGTAGATCAGGATCTTGAGTTTGATGAGGAAGGAAATGAGTATTTCACAGGTTCAAACGTAACTTACAGAGCAACTTATTTGATCGACGAAACTGGAAAAGTATTCCATGAGTCTGTAAATGATATGCCTTTGGGAAGAAACGTAAAAGAATATTTAAGATTGATCGATGCTTACACTCACGTTCAGAAGCACGGTGAAGTTTGCCCTGCCAACTGGGAAGAAGGAAAAGACGCAATGAAAGCTGACAGAACTTCTACTGCTGAATATTTAGCAAAGAACTAAAGTTTTAATATAGCAATGTAGCAATCTAATAGCATAACAATTTTAAGACTCGTTTTTCAATTGTTAGATTGGTAAATTATTAAATTGCTACATTGTTTATCTTTTAGAATAAAAAATAAACAATGTATACAGAATTAACAGAAGATACACTTCAGAATATTGTAAGCGAAAATGAAAAAGTAGTGGTACAATACGGAGCAACATGGTGCGGAAACTGCAGAATTATGAAGCCGAAATTTAAAAAATTAGCTTCTGAAAATGATTCAATTCCATTTTTATATGTAGATGCGGAAAAACTTCCTGAAAGCAGAAAACTGGCTAAAGTTGACAATTTACCAACGTTTGCTATTTTCAAAAATGGTGAATTGGTAAATCAGGTTCAGTCTAATCAGGCAGAAAGTTTAATTAATTTATTTAATGAATTAACATAATGAAATTACCTATAATCAGACAATTTTATCAGAATCAGACTCCTGAAAATCTTGAAAAAACTTTAGAAGTTTTGGAAAGTTTTAGCGAGTTCAGAGGAACAAGCGAAGAAGATTTAAATGTTGCCGGAGAATTGATTACCAATATCTGCGGAGCTTTAGAAGTTCATGCCAACGTAAAAAACGGAATGAGCGAAAAAGATGCTTTGAATTCTTTTGCTCAGAAAGTTTTAGGTTCGATTGATAAATAGTTAAAAACTAATTTTATAAATATTTCTTATGAATATGCTCTATTTAAGAATTGTGCTATTCATGCTAAATAAACAAAAATCCCGATGAAAAGCACATCAGGATTTTTTATTTGTCAGAGTTTGAGAATTCAATAATTCAAAACTTATAATTTATACATTTTAACTTCTTCTGTTCAGGATACTTAAAATATACCAGAACAACAACATAATAGAAGCAAAGAGCTGTAAAGAAGCTCCCACATACTGATCTGTACTGTAAGAATCTTTTAGTTTACTTGTCTGATATAAAATAGTTGCAGAAGCAAGAATTATCATACCAACAGAGAACCAAAGTCCTAGATTGAAACCGAAAGCGATTCCGCCAACAATCAATCCCAACGCAAGAAAACCACCGATCACAATAATATTTCTAAGGAAGGAAAAATCTCTTTTCGAAGTAAATGCAACTGCGGAAATCCCGGCAAACATTGCAATTGTAAGCGTCGCTGCCTGAAAAATAACCTGACCTCCCGACTGAATAACCGCAATATAGATCAAAGGAAGGAAAATCAAAGCCTCAAGCACAACATAAAATCCTAAACCAAAATATTGCGTAGATTTACTTTGAGATAAAGACCATTTTGAAGCTAAAAAAGAAGCCAGCCAGAAGACACCAATGATCAATAACCAAGCGTATTTCTGAGCAAACATCATGTAAATCCATTCTGCAGGAACAGTTTTCAGTAAAACAGTTTCAACTCCTATAAAAGCTAAAATTGCAAAAGCAACGTGTAAATAGGTTTTCTTATAAAAACTTGCCTTTTCAACATCTGTTGAGTTCGCAACTAAAACATCTGTCATCATAAATTTTTATTTTATTTTATTTTTTTAATAATTTATTTTGTATTTTTAAATGGTTTAATTCCAAGAATTTTACCGTCATTTTCAAACACCGCCGTAATCACTTCTTTCGGATCATCCGATTTGTCTTCTGCATATTTGTATTGAATCATTGGATACGTATTTCCGTCAATCATAGGCTTGTAACCTGTTTTGATGATCTCCATTTTTTTTGTGCTGTTAATGTCTGATGCCAATTTTTTATAAACGGCTTCCGTTACAACCTTTCTTGCGTTATCAGCGAGCAGGCTTTCCATCTTTTTACGATCAGAAGACTTTAAAGCGGTGATAAACTGTGAAAATCTTCCGTTGTACAATTCAATCTGCTTTTTAGTTAAATCTAAAGGCGTGTCAGTTTTTCTGTTATTCTCAACTTTCAGATCCACAACTTCTTGTGAATAAAAAAGTTGGACAGATAAAAGTGCTAATATTAAAAATAATTTGTTCATTCTGATGATTTGAGTGTCAATTTGCAGATGAAGATACGAAGAATAAATCAGATTACTTCCAAAAATTTCATTGTGTCAACATTATCGGCATAAGTATCCAGACCTGGATTTTGCGCTTCACCAAACTCAATAGAATCTAAATTCAGCTCTTTTTTCGCAACGATACACTGGATGTCTTTTTCATTTTCATCAATAAAATTTTTCACATCCTCCAAAGAAGAATATCTACTGAAATTAATCACTGACAAAGGACTGAACAGCTTTTCGTCTTCCTTCATCATCACAAAATTATTATCCCAGAATTGATCCTGGTTCAGAAGGTAAACAGCTCTGTTATAATCATAATTGTTGGCATATTTATTATGGTTGATGATTTCTTTATAATCAATAAAACTTTCAAAAATCCTGTCGATTACAAAATCCTGAGGGATAAAAAGTCTTGTTACATTCCTGCATCCCAAACCAAAATACAGGAAAATATCATGTGCCAAAAGCTTCAGTTCTTGTTCTGTTTCATCCCCTTTCAAAACCGCAACAGAAGTCCGGTTTTTTCTGATAATACTTAAATGATTTTTAAAATAAAACTCCAGATATCTTGCTGTATTATTACTTCCGGTGGCAATGACTGCGTCAAAATCTGTCAGTCTTTCAACAAATTCGTATTCAATTTCGTTATCAGCAAATTCCTTCCATTTTTTTAAAAGAAATGGAAGCATCTGCTTATCTTTTGATGACAGTTTGATCAATGGAACATGATTGCTCAAAATCACAGAAATCACATCATGAAATCCTACCAAAGGAATATTTCCGGCAAGGATCAACCCTACTTTTTTTGTTGTTCTGGATGGAGAATACTTCCCCAACCATGATTTTAGATTTTCCTGTGTCAATAAATCCGACCATTGCGACAAAGCAAATTTCTGATTATCTGTCGTAAACCACGGATTTTCAATTTCAGATTTTTTCAGAATCATTTCAAATTCAGAATCATTTTCATTAAAATCCGAAGGATTTTTTGATAAAAATGCTTTTATATATTCACTTAATTTAATAAGTCCTAAAACTTGCTTTTCGATATTCATAATTACTGTAAAAGTGGGGAATATTTTGTAATTTTGTGCAAATTTAAAAAAAATTAGCGATGGCTATTAAAATAACTGATGAATGTATCAATTGTGGCGCCTGCGAACCGGAATGTCCCAATAATGCAATATATGAAGGAGCAGTAGACTGGAAGGCTTCCGAAGGTACAGAATTGAAAGGTACTGTGACATTACCATCGGGTTTGACTGTAGATGCAGATTCGCCTCAGGAACCTGTGAGTGATGATGTGTACTTCATTGTTACAGACAAATGTACAGAGTGTAAAGGTTTCCATGAGGAGCCACAATGTGCTGCGGTTTGTCCGGTAGACTGCTGTGTTCCGGATGAGGATCATGTAGAGTCTGAAGAAGCACTGCTTAACAAAAAAGCATTTTTACACGGTGAATAAACAATGCCGTCTCATTCATTATGAGACGGTTTTTTTAACTTAGAACCACAAAATAAAAGAAAGATCAAAATCTTCAAAACAAACACTAAAATTATGAGCAAAAAGCACAATTTCAGCGCAGGGCCATGCATCTTACCACAGGAAGTTTTCGAAAAATCAGCGGAAGCTATTTTAGATTTTAACGGGATAGGTCTTTCACTTCTTGAAATTTCGCACAGAAGCAAAGATTTTGTAGCGGTAATGGATGAAGCTCGTGCAATTGTAAAAAGATTAATGAATCTGGGAGATGATTATGAAGTTTTATACTTAGGAGGCGGAGCAAGTCTTCAGTTTGCGATGGTACCTTATAATTTGATGAAAGTGGGTGGAAAGGCTGCTTATCTTGATACAGGAACCTGGGCTGCAGGAGCAATCAAAGAAGCAAAAAAGGTAGGAACTGTAGATGTTGTAGGCTCTTCAAAAGAAGAAAACTATTCATTTATTCCAAAAGGCTATACCGTAGGATCAGAATACGATTATTTTCACTGTACATCAAACAATACGATCTACGGAACTCAGATGAAATCTTTCCCCGAAGTTGATACCTTGATGGTTTGCGATATGAGTTCAGATATTTTCTCAAGACAATTAGATTTTTCTAAATTTGATTTAATCTACGCCGGAGCTCAGAAAAATATGGGACCTGCAGGTGTAACTTTAGTGGTGATCAAAAAAGAAATCTTAGGTAAAACAGGAAGAGAAAATATGTTCTCAATCCTGGATTATTCTCAGCATATTTCAAAAGAATCTATGTACAATACTCCACCGGTTTTTCCTGTGTATGCTTCTTTACTGACATTGCAGCATTTAGAAAACAACGGAGGAATTGCCGCTGCTGAATCAAGAAACGAAGCAAAAGCAAAGCTTTTGTATGACGAAATCGACAACAACCCTTTGTTTGAAACGTTCTGCGTAGAAGAAGACCGTTCTTTGATGAATGTTTCATTTAAATTAATTGACGACAGCAAAAAAGAAGAATTTGACGCTGCGTGGAAAGCGGCAGGAATCAGCGGATTGAATGGTCACAGAAGTTTAGGGGGATACAGAGCAAGTCTGTACAATGCATTACCTATTGAAAGTGTGCAGGTTTTGGTCGATGTGATGAAGTCAATAAAATAGCTTAAATTAGGCCACGCAAAAATTTAAAAAGATTAACAGGTTAAAGACATCAGATAACAGACAAAAAAGTCTGAAATCTAATATCTGAAATCTAAACATCTAAAAAAACTATATGAAAGTCTTAGCCAACGACGGAATTTCAAAAGCAGGAGAACTTGCTTTAAAAGAAGCAGGAATCGAAATTCTTGACAACAGAGTTGCTCAGGATCACGTTATTAATTTTATTAATGAAAATAATGTGGAAGTTCTTTTGGTAAGAAGTGCTACCAAAGTAAGACAGGATTTAATTGATGCATGTCCGGGTTTGAAAATCGTCGGACGCGGTGGCATCGGAATGGACAATATTGATGTGGAATATGCCATAGAAAAGGGACTGTACGTAATTAATACACCAAATGCATCTTCGAGATCAGTCGCTGAATTGGTTTTTGCGCATTTCTTTTCGCTTGCAAGATTTCTTCATGAATCAAACCGATTGATGCCTCTGGAAGGAGATACTCATTTCAATGCCATGAAAAAATCTTTCAGCAATGCCTATGAACTTACAGGCAAAACTTTGGGGGTCATAGGTTTTGGAGGAATCGGACAGGAAGTAGTAAAAATGGGAATATCTTTAGGGATGAAAGTGAAAGTTCTGACAAGAAAACCGAGAACAGAAACCATCAGTTTAAGTTTTTTTGACGGACAGACTGTACATTTTGAAGTAACTTCTACCAACGATACAGAAGCTTTTTTGAAAGATGCAGATTTTATCAGCATCAATACTCCTAAAACGAATGAATATATTATAGACACACCTCAGTTTGAAATGATGAAAGACGGTGTTTATATTGTAAATACTGCAAGAGGAGGTGTTATTAATGAAGTTACCCTACTCGATTTTATTGAATCCGGGAAAGTGGCGGGAGCCGCATTGGATGTTTTTGAAACAGAGCCAACACCGGAACTTATTTTATTAATGAACCCTAACCTGTCTCTTACACCACATCTTGGCGGAAACACCATCGATGCTCAGGAAAAAATAGGTGTAGAGCTTGCAGAGCAGATTATTGAGATTAAAAAGAAACTATAAATTATATATGCCAGTTTTTAAACCTTTCCGCGGAATTAGACCTCATAAGGATCATGAGGCTACATTTCCTACTCATCCTTTAGATAATTTCACACAGGCTGAAATCGCTGAAAAAGCGCAAAAAGAAAAGACTTACATCAATATGATCAAACCCTATGTTGTAAGTAAATCTAAAGATGTAGACCGGAATTTAAGGAAAATCCGTTCAACTTTTGAGGAACTTCTGGATGAGAAAACCCTTATTCAGGATAGTTCTTCCTATTATTTATATGAGCAGATTTATCCCAATAAACAGGTTTTCAGAGGGCTTCTCGGCTTGGCAAGTATAGAAGATTTCTGGAGTGGAAAAATAAAAAGACACGAAAGTACCATTCCTCAGAGAAAAGAGAAATTAGCTCACTATTTAGATAAAGTAAACCTTCAGGCAGAACCTGTATTGTTAACCTATCCATCCAATTCAAAGATCGAATTGCTGATGAATCATGAGGAAAAAAACGTCCCGATTTTCAATCATGTGGATACGGTAGGAATCAGACACAAAATCTGGAGAATAGACAACCGTCTGAAACTTCAGCAGTTCAAAGAGGTTATTGATCAGATTGATTCTTTTTACATTGCTGACGGACACCACCGAATTGGCTCTACAGCCCTACATGCTAAACATTTGAAAGATAAGAACAAAAAGCATAATGGTACAGAAGCTTATAATTTTGTCTACAGCTTTATCGTCTCAAACCAATCCATAAAAATTCACGATTACAACAGAATTGTGAGCAGTATCGGAGATCTTACAACAGAAGAATTTTTAAAAAGTCTTGAGAAATATTTTTTAATTCACGAAAAAGAAGAAACTCCTTACTATCCGTCACAGAAATTCCACATTTCTATGTACATTGACGGGAAATTCTATTCGCTTCACGTGAAACACGACCTACGTTCGCAGGAAATGTCTTTAGACAATTTAGACCATCATCTTTTAGATAAATATATTATTAAAGATATTCTGAAAATTGAAGATTCAGACAGTTCAGACCAGATTTCTTACATCAAAGGAAGTTCAAACATTGAAGGGATCAAGCTATTAAAAGAAAAAGTAGACAGTGGTGAAGGAAAAGTAGGCTTCGGAATTTATCCTGTAAGTTTTAATGATATGATAAAAATATCGGATTTAAAACTTCGTATGCCTCCAAAATGTACATTCATCGAACCAAAATTGGTAACTGCATTGTTGATGTATGACATGAAGTAATTGGCTTTTTGGCTCTTTGCTTACAATTAAAAACGAAAATTAAAAAATAATATTTCCTCAAATTTATTTCTCTAAAAATAAATTTGAGGATTTTTTTAATATTAAAATCAATATTTAAATCGAAATCTTTCTGGTCTTAGCTAAGAAGAATGCCTTTGCGAACGTAAAACAGTTAATAATCAAAAAATCTTTGCGTCCTTTGCATTAAAATATAGAACCAAGATCTAAATCTGCCATACTTACTGAATTTTTCTTTATTTTTATGCACCGAAAAGAAAAAGGTCAGTGCAATGAAAAAAATCCTGCTCATCATATTTCCGCTCTTTTTGAGTGGATTTTTATTTTCTCAAAAGAAGCCTGTCAAAAAACCAAAACCCATTCCTAAATTTAATTATATTGACGAGTTTAAAAAAATTTCGGATGAGATTTTTTTACATGGTACTGCTTACGATAATCTTGGTGAACTTACAAAAGGCGTTGGTGCGCGTTTCAGTGCAACTCCGGGTTACACAAAAGCTACAGAATGGGCAGAAAAAAACCTAAGAGATGCAGGAGCAGAAAATATCTGGAAACAGGAAGTGAGAGTTCCGGTTTGGATAAGAGGCAGAGAATCTTTACAAATAAAAGCCGGAAACGGAGAATGGAAAAACATCAGAATGCTTTCTTTCGGAAATTCTGAAGGAACAGGCGGAAAAGATTTAACAGCAGATATTTTATTGGTAAATGATGTTCAGGAACTTGTAAATCTTACAACGGCACAGGTAAAAGATAAAATCGTTTTCGTTAATTATCCCATAGATCTTACCATTGTAAGTACGGTAGATTCTTATTTGATTGCTGCTAAATCTAAACTTCTTTCGGCATCTGTGATTGGCAAAAAAGGAGCAAAAGGTCTGATTATAAGATCTCTTACCACTGCTAATGATGACATTCCACACGCTAAACAAATCTATTACGAACCGGATGATAAAGTAAAAATTCCTGCTGTAACGATTGGAGTAAAATCTGCAAACGAACTCGAAAAACTTTTAAAAAATCAAACCGTAAAAGCAAGACTCAATATGACCGCCGAATCAAAAGGCGAAACCGTTAATTATAATGTTATCGGAGAAATTCCCGGAAAAAAAGATGCTAAAGTAATTCTTTTGGGAGCACAGCTCGATTCCTGGGATTTTGCAGAAGGTGCACATGATGACGGATCGGGAGTGGTACAGTGTTTAGAAGTTTTAAGAACATTTAAAGCTTTAGGGTACGACAATAATCACACAATAAGAGTTATATTATATGCCAACAGCGAAAATGGCGGACAAGGAAGAGAAACGTATGCTGCACAGGTAAAAAAGAAAGAAGAAAAACACATTTTTGCTTTGGGAAGTGACTCTGGTGGATATTCTCCGAGAGGTTTTTCTCTCGATATGTCTCCACAACGAAGAAGATTGATTTTCCCGTGGAAAGAATATTTTCTTCCGTATGGTGTTTATGATTTTGACCAGACCTATGCCATTCAGGACATTGCGCCTTTGAAAAAACTTGATATTCCCCTTGCAGAACTTGTAGTTGATACACAAAGATATTTTGACTATCATCATTCTGAAAAAGATACTTTTGACAAAGTGAATAAGAGAGAATTGCTCCTTGGTGCGGTTGCCATGACGCAGCTTATTTTTATGATTGATAAAAATTGGTAATATGAAGAAAATTTTAGGAGCAGGAATATTATTTTTAAGTCTTACAACTTTTGCCCAAACCAAAGAAGATTCCATACAATTCAGCAGAATTTCAACAGAAATTTTAAATAAAGGAAAATCTTATAACGAATTAAGAGATCTAACTAAAAACATCGGTCACCGTTTGAGCGGTTCAGAAGCTTATGAAAAATCGGTTCAGTGGGCAGCGCAGAAACTTCGTGATGCAGGAGCAGATAAAGTATGGCTTCAGGAAGTGATGATTCCGGTTTGGGAAAGAGGAAAAGAATCTTTGTACATCAAGTCAAACACTGGAAAATGGACGAAACTTAAAATGCTTTCGCTTGGAAATTCTGAAGGCACACGCGGAAAAGATGTTTCGGGCGAAATCATTATGGTAAAATCTTTTGCGGAATATGAAAAACTAAATCCGGATCAGGTAAAGGATAAAATTGTTTTCTTCAACTACCCTTTCAGTCAATCGTATGTGCAGACCTTCAGAGGTTACAGCGATGCATCGGCTTATCGTTCCACTGCAGCATCTTTAACGGCAAAAAAAGGTGGAAAGTTTGCCATCGTAAGATCTCTGTCTTCGGCTTTTGATGATATTCCGCACACAGGAGCAATGCGATACAAAGATGATGTAGCTAAAATTCCTGCTGTTGCTATAGGAAACACAACGGCAGATGAATTGGAAAATCTTTTAAAGTCACAAAAAATAACCGCAAAATTAAATTCCAATTGCGGAATGAAAGGTGAAAAACTTTCTCATTCTGTCATCGGTGAGATTACAGGTAAAAAAGATCAGAGCGTCATTGTTGTTGGCGGACATTTAGATTCATGGGATGTTGGTGAAGGAGCGCATGACGACGGAACCGGAATCGTTCAGAGCATTGAAGTTTTAAGAACGTTCAAAAATTTAGGAATTAAAAACAATCATACCATCAGAGTTGTCTGTTTTGCCAATGAAGAAAACGGCGTAAAAGGCGGAATACAATATGGAAAAACAGCAAAAGAAACCGGAGAAAAACATCTTTTTGCTTTAGAATCTGATGCGGGAGGATTTTCACCAAGAGGAATCGCTTTAGAAATGGACGATGCCAAAATCAATCAGATTAAAAGCTGGATCCCGTTGTTTTTACCTTATGGAGCTTATGATTTTGAGGGAAGATATTCTGGTACGGATATTTATCCGCTTCATGACATGGGAGTTCCGACTGCAGAATTGGCTCCCGATTCTCAAAGATATTTTGACATTCATCACACCGAAGAAGATACTTTTGAAAAGGTGAACCGTAGAGAATTGTTGTTGGGTGCGACGGTGATGACCCAAATGATTTATATGATTGATAAGAATTGGTAGATTAATTATAATCATATGAAAACATTATATTCTTTAATCTTTATTTCTGTCTGTGCAATATTTTAATGCTCAGGAGAAGATTCTTGGAGAATATAATAATGAATTTGGCGAAAAATTAATATTGAAATCCGATCATACATTTGAATATTATTGGAATTTTGATCTTGCATCAAGTTGGAATATTGGGACTTGGAAAATTGAGCGTAATAATTATCTATATTTAAAGTTAAACGAAATAAAAGACACTTTAAAATCAGAAAACAAAGTCGAAATGGTTTTATCATCGGATATAATATCAAATGAAATAACTCATAATGAATATGCATTAAATTTAATTTCAGGTGGAGGACAAAGTAGAAATTTACCTCCAAAAAAACTTTTCTTTAAAGATAATAAGCTATTTACTTTTTCTGAAACAGGACAAATTCAATTTAGAAAAATAAAATCAATAATGAATCCAATGATTAATTCAAAACCTTAGTTTGAGAAATAAGCTGTATCATAAGATTCTCAATATGATTTTCTTCAAAATCTACTTTAATTGACGGAGTTACACCATATATTAATTCAAATACTCTTTTTTAGCTACTGTAAAATCGAGAATTTCACCATTCCTTCTTACTTTGACATCAATAGAATCGGCGGACTTCTCTACTCTGTTGAGTAAATACTGGCAAGAAGATTCCTGATTTAAATTTTCAAAGCTTACGTTATTGATGCTCAGAATTTCATCATCAATTTTCAAAGGAACATTATTTCCCTGAAACACCAAAACCACTTTCGCTTTGTAATCAATAAAACGGTACGCAAAGCCAAAAGACTCTAATTTTGCAGGAACATTTTTGATACGGTGAAGATAAACCTTGTTGTTTTGCCAGTCGAGGATGAATTTAAACTTTTTCAGAAACTCGTTTCCGACAAGGTTTGAATTTCCGGTCATCACGATTTCGTTGTTGAATTTTTGTCCGGCAAGCAACAGTTCATGCGCTCTGAAATGATAGGTAGACAGCGGTTTTCCCGTCCCGAAAGCACCTACCGAATTGACTCCGTATGTTTCAACAGATTTTACTTTTCCATTTTGCGGATCGTAATTACTTTCAGAGATTTTAACTCCTCCGGTAAATCCTGTATCGAAAGTGAGATTGATTTTCTTGTCTAAAATTTCGGAAGTGATCATTGGGGTTTTCTGAGGTTTTGGTTTGAAAGAGAAAACCGTTTCGTAACCATCTGTCGAAAATCTTGTCAGATCTTTTGTTGCCTCAAGCATATTTTCAGAGTAATTGATCCTCCAGAAAAGTTTTGCCATTTGATTGGCTCCCAAAATTCCGTCAATTTTTAAACATCCGAACTCAGGACCTTCAAGATCAACTACGACTGCACCAATATTTTTGAAAACTATTTGATCAACAATCATTTCCGGGAGCTCGGTAAATATCTGTTCCTGCTTATTTTTTTGGGAATCTCCTACTTTGCTTTTATGTTTTTTCTTTAGATTCAGTTCGTTATAAACGGTATTGGAAATTACCGTTGGTGCACCTGTATCAAAAATAAACTGATAAGGTTTTCCGTTGATGCTGACATTTATTAAAGGTAATTCGTTAGCAAATGTAAGATTCACTTTCTCAATATCATTTTTAAGAACTGCTTCCCCACCCTCAAAAAATCTCTTTCCCTGCGCTGAAACAGTTGTGATATAGAAAACAAAAAGTAACAGCAGATTTTTCTTCATAGCAATATTTTGTACTAAAGTAGGGATTTATTTGGAAAATGATGAAACTCGGTGTTACTATATAATAAAAACTATCGATTACGAATGCTTAAATTTAAAGTTTATCCAAAACCTTTTTCGGCAGCACCTTCACCAACTGCGATTTATATTCTTTGTCAGCGAAAACCAGCTTCCAGTTTTTTTTATCTTTAGACACGGCACAGACTTTCATCGGGGCAGTAATAATGTATGATTCTTCATTGGCGATGTATTTTACGCTGGCTTTACCATATTTAGAATTCATCATTTCGCCCACTTTCTTTTTCATGTCTTCATTCATAGAGCTTACGTTTCCTTTCATTGTCAGGTAATAATTGGCAATTGAAAAGTATTCAGCATTGATCAGTTCAGGTTTATCTATATTTCCGAATTTCATATCCTGAACTTCAATTTTCATAAATGGGTTGTTGTATGTCATATTCAAAAGCTGAGTGATCTGCTCTTTCGGAATTACTGTGAAAAACTTAGGATACATACTGTTCACCGCCTGATCTATTTTTTTGTATTTAATAGAATTGACAAAGTAAACAAGTGACTTTCTGATTGCCTGATCTTCAGGATTTGCTTTGGTCTGTGCAAATGAAAAATAGGCAGTAAAAATGAATAGCAATGTAATTAATCTGGTTTTCATAGGATGATTTTTTGATCTTAGTATAAAAGTTCTCTTTTGTGTGGCAGGTTTCAAATATATGCAAATTTTTAGTCAAATACTTTAGTGAAAAAAGTTACATTTGAATAAATATTTTATAATTCTGATCCCCTATTATTCTTATTAAAAATTTAATTTAGCAATGATCAATAAATTTATTTTTGGAATTTTTCTTCTGGTTTCTATTTTTTATTCTGGTCAGCAAAAACTATTTTCAACACTCAGGTTTGACAAGGTGGTCATGTATGATTTTTCTGGAGGAAAAGGCGAAGGAATCATTTCAATTATTGAAAGGAAATTTGGCAGAAACTGTAAAAAAGAAAGTGATACTTGATCAAGAAACTGCAAAGATTCTAAGCAAAAAACTGGAAAGTAAAGAATCTTATGGTGGCGGAACTGCTGCATGCTTCAATCCTCATTTGGGAATTGTTTATTATCTGAAGAACAATCCGGTTGCTCATATTTCCGTTTGTTTAGATTGCAACAGACTAAGTTCAAGCAAGAATATTCCGGCTCAGAATCAGGGCAAAATCGGAAAAGGCAAAGACGCTTATTATCTTTCGGATGGAATGAGCAAATCATTCAGAAAATATCTCAACGGATTGCTGAAGAAATATAATTTTTCTCATCAAATCAAGAAGTAAAATTTATACTGACAAGATGCTTTAACGATTGCTTTTGGAAATATTGAATATTGTTTTTAATGTAATATTATATCGCAATCCATCCGATTTATATCTGTAATTTTGCACCCAAGTATTTTTAGAAGAATGAAAACATTATTATATTATTTAAAACCACACAAATGGTTGCTTATCTTGTCTTTGGTATTGACAACAATCAATCAGGTTTTTTCTTTATTCAGTCCCGCAATTACAGGGAATATTCTGGATCAGCTGGTTACGCATCCCAATCATTTTGATAAAGAAAAGGTTGCAGCAAGAACTTTAGACCAATATTTATACGGAACTGATATTTACCATGGAGCATTTTACTTTCTGGGATTATTAATAGGAACTGCGATGATCAGCAGGATTGCCAAAGCGTTTCAGGATTATGTGGTGAATGTGATTACCCAGAAATTCGGAGCCAACATTTTCACTGACGGACTGCAACATTCAATGGCTCTTCCCTATCAGGAATTTGAAGATCAACGAAGTGGCGAAACGCTTTCTATTTTAACGAAAGTAAGAGAAGATTCAGTAAAATTTATTACCAATTTCATCAATATATTCTTCGGAATTCTGGTGAGTATTATTTTCGTTTCGATCTATGCGATCCGTTTGCATTGGTCGATCATGCCGGTTTATGTTGTGGGAATTTTCCTTATTGCTTTTATCACCAATTTATTAAGCAAAAGAATTAAAAATATTCAGAAAACAATCGTTACCGAAACTACCGGATTGGCAGGAAGTACTACCGAAAGTCTTCGTAATATAGAAATTGTAAAAAGTTTAGGTTTAACAAAACAGGAGGTAAAACGTCTGAACAACAATACCTACAAAATTTTAGGACTCGAACTTAAGAAAGTGAAAAGCATCCGTTCACTAAGTTTCATTCAGGGAACGATGGTGAATTTTTTACAGCAGCTAATTACATTGACTCTTTTATATTTGATTTTCAGAAACATTGTAACTCCCGGACAGTATTTATCATTAATGTTTTACGGATTTTTCATTTTCGGACCGATGCAGGAAATCGGAAACATTATCATTTCCTATCGCGAAGCTCAGGCATCATTGCATAACTTTGATACATTAATGAAGAAAGATATCGAAGAAAAACCACAAACCCCAAAACAGATCGGAGCCATTGAAAAACTTGCGTTTGAAAATGTTTCCTTTAAACATCAAAGTGCTTCTTATAAAGCCCTTAATGATATTTCTTTTGAAGTAAAAAATGGAGAAACGATCGCTTTTGTAGGACCAAGCGGTTCGGGAAAAAGTACTTTGGTGAAATTATTGGTCGGATTGTACAGACCGAAAGAAGGATCTATCTTCTACAATAATATCAACGGAAATGAATTTGATTTTGATGAATTAAGAAATCAGATCGGTTTTGTAACACAGGACACTCAGCTTTTTGCAGGAACCATCAAAGAAAACCTTCTATTTGTGAATCCTAATGCTACAGCAGAAGATTTGGATTTAGCTTTAAAAAAATCAAGTGCCACATCACTTATTGAAAGAGCAGACAACGGAATAGACACGATCATCGGAGAAGGCGGACTAAAACTGAGCGGTGGTGAAAAACAAAGGATTGCCATTGCAAGAGCTCTATTAAGAAGACCAAACCTATTGATTTTTGATGAAGCAACATCTGCTCTAGACAGTATAACAGAAGAAGAAATCACGTCGACGATTAAAGATATTTCAGAAGAAAAAGAACAGATTACGGTACTGATTGCACATAGATTAAGCACCATTATGCACGCAGACAGAATCTATGTTTTGGAGCGTGGTCAGGTTATAGAAACTGGTTCACATGAAAACCTTCTGGATCTGAAAGGATTATATTATGCAATGTGGAGACAGCAGATCGGGGAAAGAAAAATGGTGAACCCTGCTGTTTAAAAGGCAATTATAATTATACGTTTTGTATAATATCTTTTTTGTCATTCCGGAGGAATCTAAATAGTTTTTGTTTCTGTGTTAGGATTTCTCCTTAATGTAAAACAGAATGCTTAGAGAGTGGATAATGAAAAATAAATATAAATACAAAAGCCGTCTCTTTCGAGACGGCTTTTGTATTTATAAAAAATTCGATTAAGGAACTTTTACCAATTCCACATCAAAAATTAACCAAGCGTTTGGCGGAATCACTCCTCCTGCACCTCTTTCTCCGTAAGCCATTGCCGGCGGAATCAAAAGTGTAGCAGTTTCACCTTCTTTTAACAACAAGATACCTTCGTCCCAACCTTTGATTACTCTTCCTGTTCCTACAGGAAATTCAAGAGGCTCACCTCTTTTGAATGAAGAATCAAACTCAGTACCGTCTACCAATTTACCTGCATAATGTACAGAAATATTATCACCAGCTTTAGGAGCTTTTCCTTCAGTTTTTTTAGTGATTTTATAATAAAGACCAGACTCAGTTACCTGCATTCCAGCTTTTGCATCATCAACCATTTTCTGCTGATTTGCTTTGAATTCTTCTTCTTTTTTCTTCTTTTCAGCTTCTTCCTTAGCGATAAAAGCTTTGTTATTTTCAGCAATTTTAGCTTTTCCTTCTGTAAAAGTTTTTGCAGCATCGTAACCTTTGTACTCGTCTCCTTTGCTGAAAATACTTACTTTTTCAAGAACGATATCAGTTTTAGGTTTATCCTGAGCTCCTTTTTCTACGTTAGCAATCGCATCGATCACATCGTCACCTTTTACCACTTCTCCAAAGATCGTGTGTCTTCCGTCTAACCAGGGAGTTGCTACTTCAGTAATGAAAAACTGAGAACCGTTGGTGTTTGGTCCTGAGTTAGCCATTGACAAAATACCTTTTCCAGTATGTTTAAGATCGTTTTTTTCGTCTTCGAATTTATAGCCGGGATCACCCATTCCTGTTCCCTGAGGATCACCTCCCTGAATCATGAAATCTTTGATCACTCTGTGGAAGATTGTTCCGTCATAGAAAGGAACCCCTTTCGCTTTCGCTTTGTTATCAATTTTACCTTCTGCAAGACCAACAAAGTTAGCCACAGTTACCGGTGATTTTTTGTCTTCAAACTTTACAATCAAGTTCCCTTTTGTAGTCTGAAGATTAGCATAAAGTCCGTCTTTAAGCCCTTCGTAAGTTTCTTTGTCTACGTTCATTTTCTTATAAATTGGTGTACAACTTAGCAGCGAAACACTTGCAGCTGCCAGAATTATATTTTTGTTAAACAATTTCATTTTATAGAACTTTTAATTTTATAATTAAAGGAATATCGTTATCTATTTTGTTTTCGTCTCCGAAAGTTCCGTAAGCCAGTGATGATGGGACAAGTAAAGTTACTTCTTCTCCGTCCTTCATATATCTCAAAGCATTTTCTACGGCTTTTAATTCATCAAAATGTCCGAATCTTGCGTCATTTCTTTGGATCGGCTTTTCATAAATCTTAGTCTGATCAAAATCATACAGATCATAAGAATATGAAATCGGAGAATCATCAGGTCTTCGCTCTCTTTGATCAAATCCGTTTACTGTTGTCCAATAATTAAGCTGAGTCGGATAAAATTTAATATCCTGACCATTCACCCAATCCTGAATCTGCTGTCTCTCTAATGTGTTGAGATTTTTCATCCGGTTTTTCGAAACATCAAGATCACTTTTACTCAGGACACCACCTACCGGAGGATGAACCTGCGGAGTATTTCTTTTACAGCTTATAAGCCCTAATACGGATATGAGAAGTATTTTTTTCATAAAAAACTTTTGCGAAAATACGCATTTCGGGAATGATTAACAAAACTTGATGAATTTATTATTTTTTTTTAGATTAACTTGTAATCAGGATTTAAAAACATTGATAATTTGTAAGCGATATTTAATATTAAAATTATAGCGGATTAAGTTGACTGTGTAAATTTATTAATGGAAGTAATAGTTCTGTGAATGAAAAAAGTCAGGAAAAACCTGACTTTAACGTATTATTATTTAATTAGTTGAAAATTAAGCTGTTTCTAAAACATCTTTTTCCACCAATACTCTCCATCCGAATGAATCTTCTGTAATGTTGGTCTGTAAGCTGACCAAATCATTTTTCAACAGTTCGGCATAGCTTTCTTCAGCATTAAGTGCAGGAAGTTCTAATTTCTCACCTTTATATCCCAATGCCTTAAACACCGTGGTAACAACGGCTGTACCTACTCCCCAGACTTCTTTTAAAGTTCCGTTTTTATGAGCTTCAACAACAGCTTTTACAGCAATAGGTTCTACTTTGATATCAAGACCTCTTTTTTTCGCCAATTGAATAAAACTGTCTCTGGTAACCCCGTCTAAAATTTTCTCAGAAGTCGGCGGTGTATAAATAGTATTGTTAATTCTTACGAAAACATTCATTGTTCCGCTTTCTTCAAAATATTCGTGTGTTGCATCATCAGTCCAGATGATTTGGTCATAACCTTCTTCCATTGCCAACTGTGTCGGATAGAATGATGCTGCATAATTCCCTGCTGCTTTTGCAGAACCTACTCCACCACTTGCTGCTCTTGAATAGTGATCAGAAATTTTCACAGAAACAGGGTCTGCATAATAACTTTTAGCAGGTGTAGCAACGATTGCAAACATATATTTATTGGCAACTCTTGCTTTTAAAGCCTCTTCCGTAGCGAAAATAAGGGGTCTTATATAGAGAGACATTCCTTCTCCCTGAGGAATCCAGTTTCTGTCGATATTTACTAGTGCTTTAAGACCATCCAAAAACATTTCTTCCGTAACTTCCGGCATTGCCAGACGTTTTGCAGATTTATTGATACGTTCAAAATTCTTTTCGGGCCTGAAAAGGAAAACCTGTCCGTCATTGTCTTTGTAAGCCTTCATGCCTTCAAAACAAGCCTGTCCGTAATTTACTCCCATCATGGCAGGCGTAAATAACAAAGGACCGTAAGGAACCAATTTCACATCGCCCCATTTACCGTTTTCATATTCACAGATGATCATGTGATCACTGAAAGTATTTCCGAACGAAAAATTATTGGGATCGAAAGTAGAAATTCTAGAGTTTTCTGTTTTTTGAATTATCATTTCTTAAAATTTTTATGATGTTCCACAAATTTAACATAATTTTCCAAATATAAAAATTTTACATTAAATTTGAAAAAAAATACTTTGGAAAGAGAAATCAGAACCACAAATGATGGTAGTAAAACGTTGTTTATCAATGAATTAAATGAAAATTATCATTCACACCATGGTGCGTTACAGGAAGCGGAACATGTGTTTATCAAAAATGGATTAAATCTAATAAATGATTACGAAATTAACATTTTAGAACTCGGTTTTGGAACAGGTTTAAACGTTTTAGTTACAATTAATGAATATTTAAAAACTGACAAAAATCATATCATCAATTATTTTACGCTCGAAAAATACCCGATAAATGAATCTGAAATAGAAAATCTGGCATACTTTAACCATTTTGATAACCCAGAATTAAAAAATATTTATCAAAAAATTCATCAGACTGATTGGGAAAAGCCGGTAGAAATCATTAAAGGTTTTAATCTTAAAAAATTACAATGTGACTTTTTTGATCTGAAAAACATTGACCTACCAAAGATTAATCTTGTTTATTACGACTGTTTCGGAGCAAGAGTACAGCCCGACCTTTGGGAAAAACCTTTATTTGAAATGGTTTCTGAAAAAATGAATGTAAACGGACTGTTAACGACTTATTCTTCAAAAGGAAGTGTACGAAGGATTTTAAAAGAGCTTAATTTTCAGGTAGAAAAAAAGCAGGGACCTCCAGGGAAAAGAGAAATGATCAATGCTGTAAAGTTATAAATGATGATAATAATTATAAATTAATTGGCATCTTTATCATCGTGATTGTTTCAAAACTCATAATTTATAAACCGTAACTTTTAACTATTTTCCCTATTTTAGCTTTACAAAATATTAGATATGATAGACAAGATCAACGTAAGAGTTTATGCTTGTGCAGTAAAAGACAACAAGGTTCTCACGCTTTTTGAAGAATATGCAGGACAGCCCTTATTAAAATTCCCGGGGGGCGGATTGGAACTCGGTGAAGGTTTGACAGACTGTCTTCACCGTGAATTTGATGAGGAACTTAATGTAAAGATAGAAATCGTAGAGCATCTTTATACTCAGGAAGATTTTTTGGTGTCGCGTTTTCGGGAGAATGAGCAATTGCTTACTATATATTATATGGTTAAAATCATCAATGAGGAAGATTTTCTGATTCTCGATCCTTGTATCGAAAGAACAGAATGGCTTCCGATTGATGCCAAAATCAATCCTTTCACTTTACCGGTTGATAAAATTGTTTTTGATAAATTAAAAGAAAAATTCCTGTAAGTGTATTACAGGAATATATTTTTACTTAGAAACTTTAAAATCTTTAGCTCCGGGATAAGGCTGTAAATAACCAGAATTCCAATTGGATTGCAAGAGAGATTCTAAAAATTCATCTGTTCTGTTTTTATGTGGATTGTATTGATCTTTTAAATCTATATCTGCGAGTTTTCCTTTTACATTCCACCAGAATGCACTCCATCCGCCTCTTAATTCTTTTACAATTTCAAAAACATTTTTACCTGTAGCACGGTTCATCAATTTGGCGAAAACCTGCCCCTCTGTTGTCGTCAGATCTCTCAATTGCTTTTCATATTGGTCTGCAAGCATATTCTGTCTGTCTTTCACATATTTTCTTTTAGCTGCAGTATCCATTACCTGCATTTCCTTCTGGATATCTCTGTACTGTTGCAAAGCAGTCAAAAATAAAGGATAAACCCTGTATAGTTTTTTATTTAAAAAAAGATAATAATTTTTATCCAGCTGATTATTGAATTTGGGCTTATTAAGCAGTATCAGCTCATCCATCACGACTACTGTTTCCCCATTGATCTCATAAATTTTTGCTTTTTGTCTTTCATCGTAATAGTATTTATTTCCAAATTCGTCCGTTTTTAATTCATCCTGAGGATATTGGCTTAAAGCCTTTGCAATAATGGAATCCCTTTGCTGACCAAAGATCACAGCACTAAAAAAGAAAAGAAAAAGAAAGGTGATTTTATGAATTTTCATTATTTTTACGCGTATTATAACGAAACTTAACTACAAAAATCATTCCTTTAATATGAAATTTGAGAAGAAATCTTTGAAATTTTTAGAGAAATATTTAAACACTTCATCACCAACCGGATATGAACACAGAGGTCAGGAAGTATGGATGAATTACATCACTCCTTACGTTGATAAAATAGAAGTCGACCATTACGGAACGTGCTATGGAATCATCAATCCTGAAGCCGATTTTAAGGTCGTGATCGAAGCTCATGCCGATGAAATATCATGGTATGTCAATTATATTACAGATGACGGATTGATTTATGTGATCAGAAATGGTGGTTCTGATCAAACCATTGCGCCATCAAAGATCGTTCATATTCACGGTGAAAAAGGAATTGTAAAAGGAGTTTTCGGATGGCCCGCTATTCACACAAGAGGTACCAATCAGGATGAGCCGACACCAAAAATTGAAAATATTTTTATCGATTGCGGAGCCACAACAAAACAGGAAGTTGAGGAGTTGGGGATTTTTGTAGGATGTATGATTACCTACCCCGATGAGTTTTTTGAAATGAACGACCGTTATTTTGTTTGCAGAGCTCTGGACAACAGAATCGGTGGATTTATGATTGCTGAAGTTGCAAGACTTTTAAAGGAAAACAAAAAAGAGCTTCCATTCGGTCTCTATATTACAAATTCGGTACAGGAAGAAGTGGGTTTATACGGAGCAGATATGATTGCAGACACTATTAAACCGAATATTGCTATTGTAACAGATGTTACCCATGATACAACAACTCCGATGATTGAAAAGAAAAAAGAAGGCGATCAGAAATGTGGTAATGGTCCCGTCGTATTTTTTGCTCCAAGTGTTCATCATATTATCCGGCAATTAATTATTGACACTGCTAAAAAGAAAGGAATTCCTTACCAAAGAGCCGCAGCCAGCAGAGCTACAGGAACTGACACCGATGCCTTTGCACATTCCAACGGAGGAGTACCGAGTGCGCTGATTTCTTTACCCCTTCGTTATATGCACACTACGGTAGAAATGGTTTCAAAAGAAGATGTAGGAAATGTAATTCAACTGATCTATGAAACACTTTTGAATATAAAACCTGAAATGAAACTGAAGTATCATTAAAAGACATAAAACAAAAAGAGCAGAGAATTTGGATTTTATTCTCTGTTCTTTGTCTTTATTCTCAATCTAATATAAGTATAAAAGTAAAATGAAAACTAAGCTAATTGCGCCTTCCCTTTTATCTGCAGACTTCGGGAATCTGCAAAAAGATATTGAAATGCTGAATAATTCTCAAGCCGACTGGTTGCACATCGATGTGATGGACGGCAGATTTGTTCCCAATATTTCTTTTGGTTTCCCGGTGATGAAGGCTGTTCAGAAACATGCTAAAAAGTTTGTAGATGTTCATTTAATGATTGTAGAACCCGACAGATATGTTGAGGAATTCATCGAGTATGGCGCAGATCTCGTTTCTGTACATTACGAAGCCTGTACCCATCTTCACAGAACAATCAGCCTGATCCAGAACAAAGGCGCAAAAGCAGGTGTTGTATTAAATCCGTCTACCCCTGTTCTAATGCTTGAAGATATTATCGCCGATGTAGATTTAGTATTGTTAATGAGTGTAAATCCTGGGTTCGGAGGACAGAAATTCATTGAAAATACGTACAAAAAAATCGCAGAGACTAAAGATTTAATTTTAAGCAACAATTCTACAGCACTCATAGAAATTGACGGTGGTGTAAATCTGGATAATGCCGCTAAACTTTTTGAAGCCGGTGCAGACGTTTTGGTTGCGGGTAATGCAGTATTCTCTGCAGAAAATCCTGAAAGAACAATTGAACTGCTAAAAGTATAGAGCAAAAAGCAGCCAATTAAAGCTGCTCATTGTTCTCAAATCAGAGAGTTATAATGGTTATTAGTTTCTTAGTTAATAATGCTCAATTAACGATGCCTAGTTGTTAATTTGATTCTTGATTTAACTGATGTAAAGATGAAGATTTTTTAAAAGCAAAAACATCCGTAAAAACACGGAATTTTTATGATAAAAAAATTATAATAACTACACCGAATTAATATTGTTATATGACTAACGATTTAGTAACGTCTTTCATTATTCACCATCAGAACAAAAAAAGTTTAATAATGTCTCGTTATTTATTTTAATTAAATAGTACAAAACAAAAAAATCCGGAAAAATCCGGATTTTTATTTTAAAGTTTTCTTGATTAGAAAATTTCTCTTCCTGAAAAATGGAATTGTGCTTCGATAAGAGCATTCTCATCAGAATCTGAACCGTGCACAGCATTTTCTCCGATGCTTCTGGCAAACATTTTTCTGATTGTTCCGTCAGCTGCTTCAGCAGGATTTGTAGCCCCGATCAAAGTTCTGAAATCTTCAACAGCATTATCTTTTTCCAAAATCGCAGCAACGATTGGTCCTGAACTCATGAAATCTACCAATTCTCCATAAAACGGTCTTTGAGCGTGTACTTCGTAGAATTTTTTTGCATCAGCAACTGTAAGCTGAGTTAATTTTAAAGCTTTGATTTTAAAACCTCCTTCTGAAATTTTTCCTAGAATCGCACCAATATGTCCATCTGCAACTGCATCAGGTTTAATCATAGTGAATGTAATGTTTGACATAAATGTATATTTTTGAATGCTGCAAAACTACAAAAAATATCTAAATATAATTTTATTTATTTTTAACATAAAATAACATTTATTAAGAAAATTATTCTTGTTTTCTGGCATACTAATTGCAACTAATATTTCGATTCTCATGTTTAATTTGAGTTTTCATGGTTATTAGTTTTTACCCAGCTTCGGCTGGGTTTTTTATTACAAAATAAACAGATTAAAATTGCGTATTGATTGCTACAACAGTCAATATGTCAGTAATTGAGAAAAAAAGACATTTATCTATTCAGAATTAGTTTTGAGAATTTTCTTCAGCTTCTTCCATCAGTTTGATGTAGGTTGAATATCGTGAGTTCTGAATCTCACCTGTTTCTAATGCATCCAAAACGGCGCATTTAGGTTCATTGATGTGCATACAATTATGAAATTTACACTCTTTCCTTTTTCTGAAGATTTCGGGGAAATAATGCTGCACTTCTTCTTTTTCAATATCAATCATTGCAAACTCTCTCACACCAGGAGTATCAATCACATTTCCTCCAAAATGCCAGAAATGCATCTGGGCAAAAGTTGTAGTATGTTTTCCTTTAAGATGAGTATCTGAAATTTCTGAAGTACGAAGATTCAAATCAGGTTGCAAAGCATTGACTAAGGTAGACTTTCCACATCCTGAATGACCGAAGAATACTGAAGTCTGATCTTTAAGAAGATCCTGTAAATCTTCCAGGTTTAATTTAGAATAAGATGAAATTTCCAGACTGTCATAGCCAATTTCCTGATACAGAAACTGAATATCTTTTACAACTTCTATTTCTTCCTCATTTAAGACATCAATTTTATTAAAAAGAATTAAGGGTTTTATATTGTAAGCTTCGCAACAGGCAAGGAAACGATCTAAGAAACCGAAAGAGGTTTCAGGATGTTTTAAAGTAAAGATAAAACAGGCCAGATCAATATTTGAAGCAATAATATGTGCTTCTTTCGAAAGGTTGACCGATTTTCTGATCAGGTAATTTCTGCGTGGTTCTATCTTTGTAATCCACGCAATATCATCCTTCTCCAGCTGAAACTCGACAAAATCTCCCACAGCAAGAGGATTGGTCAGTCTGGTTTTGATCAGCTTGAATTTCCCACGGATTCTCGCTTCAAAAATCTTTCCGGTTTCCATTTCCAAAACCTGATACCAGCTTCCTGTAGATTTAATGATTTTTCCTTTCATATATATGAATGCAAATATAAGGAATTAGGATTTAGTTCGTATCATGGTTAGGTTTTAAACATAAGTTTTATCATTCCGGAGGAATCTCGACAAGATTTTTTTATTCATCTCGAAGTTTAGATTCCTCCGGAATGATAAACAATATATTTATTTATCAATTCTAAATTCTTTTATACTTTATGCTTTCTACATTCTATCAATCATGATATTATTTTGTTTCTCAATAGATTCTTCATGAATTGCTTTGAAAACCTTCTCTATAAAATCCTGTGACATCCCTGTTTCTTTAGCCTTTTGTACAGCATATTCTGTAATCACTTTCCAACGTTCCGGCTGGAAGATCGCAATATCGTTTTCTTTCTTCAGCTTACCGATCTTCTCCGAAATTTTCATTCTTTGAGAAAGCAATTCAATCATTTGAAAATCAATATCGGAAATCAATGTTCTATGCCTTCCCATTTCGTTATCAAAACCTGCCAAACCAGAATTTCTCACTTTTAAATTTGAAATTAATTCTGCCAAAACTTCCGGTGTGATCTGTTGAGAAGCATCACTCCATGCTTCATCCGGATTAGAATGAGTTTCAATAATTGCACCTTGGTAACCAACATTCAAAGCTTCCTGCGTAATATCTGCCAAACCGGTTCTGTTTCCGCAAATATGGGAAGGATCTACCAACATCGGAATATTGGGAAACTGACTTTTAAAATCTAAAGCAATCTGCCAGTTAGGATTGTTTCTGTATTTTGTTTTTTGGTACGTTGAAAATCCGCGGTGTATAACGCCTAGATTTTTAATATCTTGTCCAAGAAGTCTTTCTAAAGCACCAATCCACAAAGCCAAATCCGGATTCACAGGATTTTTAACCAAAACTGTTTTCTCAGTTCCTTTTAAAGCTTCAGCGATTTCCTGAACGGTAAAAGGATTAACTGTTGATCTTGCGCCGATCCAGAGAATATCGACATCAGCTTCCAAGGCTGCTGCAACGTGATGTGCGTTGGCAACTTCGGTAGCGGTTTTAAATCCGTATTCTTGTTTTACTTTTTTTAACCAGTTTAAACCAATTACTCCAACTCCTTCAAAACCATTTGGTTTGGTACGTGGTTTCCAGATTCCTGCACGAAAAATCGGAACCTGAGCCTTGGTATCTTTTATTCTTTTTGCTGTCTCCAACATTTGAGCTTCGCTTTCTGCACTGCAAGGTCCTGCAATCATCATCGGTTGTGGAAACTCTTTGATCCAGTCGTTTTTTAATTCTGTTAAGTTCATATTGTAAAGTATTATTTATTTAAATTTTATATTCAATGACAAAGCCTTATAAAGTTGCTTTATAATTCTTTTCAAAAAATTTGATACAAAAATGTAATGAAATCGGAAATGGAAAATGATTGATTTTCCTGTATTTTTTGAGAAAGAAATTCAGTTAGCTGTACCAATAAAATCGATAATACGTTCTGAAATTTCTATAATAAAAAGATGAAAAACTAAAATAACTGCTAAAAAAATCAGCAGGTGCAAAAGTAGACAGATATGGGAATGATAACTTTTCCACTTTGAGATTAAGAATGTCTATTTCTAGTTTTTTTAAATAAAATATTTTTCTGAAAAACAACATTTCAGCGAAACATTTGACAAATATATAAAATTAAGTCAAATCAAACTTCATTAAATCGTCAAGATCTTTCAACAATGGATTGATTTCTACAAATTTCTCGAATATCTTTTTCTTTGTAACTACCTCAATTTTAAGATTTTCGTGATCTTTTTTATAATCAAATTCAATTGTGTAATTATTTACTTTTCTTTTAAAATGATTAAAAAATTCACCGCTTATCTTATCAAATTCAGCTTTTGCAGACTCAGAAGGATACAAAACCTGGATCACTTTTTCGCTGACCTTTACTAATTTAAAAGATTTAATGGCATTAAAAATGAAAGGTTCTTTGGTACGTAACTGCATGAGAAGCAGATTCCATTCTGCCTGAAGATCGGTATCTGTGAAATGATGTTCCTGCAAATGATCATTTTTAACTATAACAGTTTCTTCAACTTCCTGCTTATCTTCCTTATTGATAAAGGAATTGATGCTGAAACCTGATGAAATCTTTGGTCTTGATAATGGTTTTGAAGCCGTTTTAATTGTCAATTCTGCAGGCGGATCTGTAGCAACCAATGTAGTTACTTCGATCTCCTCTTTCTTTTCTTCGGCTTTTGATGGTAACTTTACCTCTTGCTTTTCATGAAGAAAGGGAGCTAATATTATAAACTTTTTTTTTTAGCAACGTCTCCAGCAGCCGTTAGAGAAGCCAATTGCATTAAAGCAATTTCTACTGTAAGCCTCGGATTTTTAGAATTTTTATAATTAATATCTGCGTGGTTGCAAATTTCGATACCATCTATCAGTTGCTGAGCATTCCACTTTTGAGCCTGCTCGACAAATTTTGTTTTCGTTTGTTCGCCAACTTCGATCAGATCAATTGTTGAAGCATTCTGAGCCATCATCAGATCTCTGAAATGATTTCCTAAACCTGCAATGAAAATATGGGGATCAAAACCTCTTTTTACGATTTCATTAAATGCAAAAAGTACTTCCGGAATTTTATTTTCTTTTGCAAAATCTACAATTTTCAGATACTGATCATAATCTAAAATATTGAGAACTTCAGCAGCTTTTGCCAAAGTAATATTTTTCTGAGAAAAGGTAGATAATCTGTCGAAGATTGAAAGTGCATCTCTTAAAGCTCCGTCTGCTTTTTGGGCAATCAGATATAAGGCATCATCTTCGTACTTGATGCTTTCTTTTTCAGCAATTCCTTTCAAATGTTCCTGAATGTCAAGAATGGTAATTCTCTTAAAATCATAGATCTGACAACGGGATAATATCGTTGGAATAATTTTATGCTTTTCAGTTGTAGCCAAGATGAAAATCGCATGAGCGGGAGGCTCTTCCAAAGTTTTCAGAAATGCATTAAAAGCTGCAGATGACAGCATATGCACCTCGTCAATAATATACACTTTGTACTGACCAACCTGAGGTGCAAATCGCACCTGATCAATCAATTCACGAATATCATCAACAGAGTTATTGGAAGCTGCATCTAATTCATAAATATTATATGCAAACCCGTCTTCTGAAACAGAACCGTCTTTTTCGTTGATTTTTCTCGCTAAAATTCGGGCACAGGTTGTCTTTCCTACTCCACGTGGACCGCAGAATAACAATGCCTGTGCTAACTGATTTTCTTCAATAGCATGCTCTAAAGTATCTGTAATATGAGATTGCCCAACAACGGTGTCAAACTGTTGCGGACGGTATTTTCTTGCAGATACGATAAAATTTTCCATAGCCCAAAAGTAAGAAATATAGTTTTAATCTGAAAGTATAAAATTTCAAATTTGGATAAAACCTAAGCTTAACTTTTGTAAAAGATAATTATTTCTTCTGATATGCAAAATCTATGATATCAACAATCGCTTTCTCAATTTTCTTTCTTCCGTCTTCGGTTTTGGTATCGATCCCGCAGAATGTGGTTCCGTTATAAGCCGTATAAAGATTGAGGTGATAAATTCCTGCAACCAGCAACGCAGTAATCGCTCTGTATTCATCAGATTTTTCACCAAAATGAGGATCTGTGATATTTTTAAATAAACCCTCCCCAACTTCCTCACGCTGCTCGAATATTTTTCTAAGAACAGGACGGCTTTCAGAAAGCTCCCATACAATAATTTTCTGAAGCTCTTTGTTTTTTCTCAGACTTTCAAACTGATTGAGTAAAGCCATTTTTGACATTTCTTTACCACCATCAGAAAGATCTACATTCATATCTTTCTCATCTACCCTGCTCCAATAATCCTGTGATCTGATGTATTCATCAATAAGCTTATCTGTACTTCCGAAGTATTCGTAGATTAATTTTTTATCGAAACCGGCTACGGCAGCGATTTTACTTACCATTAATCCTGAATAACCTTTAGTTTTCAAAATTTTCCCAACTGCATTCAGCAATTTCTGTTTGGTTTTTTCTTTATCCCTGATAGGACCTTGTACAACTTTTCTAGGCATCGTTTATTATTTAAAACTGCAATAAAGCAGTTAATTATTTTTATTTTTAAAAAAAATAAAGGTGAAATCTTTGAGAGAAATTTTCTGATCTTATGTTTCTCTGTTTAGTCACCGTTCTTTTATAAAAAAGCATCCGGAATTGTATAGATGTCCCGCTTTTTTGAAAAAGACTTATAATAATTACGATATTAATATTGGTTTGGATTTGGCTTAACTATAAAATATTTATTTGTAAATACTTGCAATATCAATTGTACTCCACCAGCAAAGCTATCAAAAAAATAATTATCATTTTGAACTGATAGTATGATTCACAATTGAGCTATGGCTGCAAAGTAAATTTACATATTAATTCTTTATTTTTCAAATATTTTTTCAGCTTCTAAAATTATACCAAATAAATTTAATAATAAAATTCGCCGTTTATTTAATAATAAATAAATGGAGTCTGACATGAACTTGCATATTGTGTATTCAGCAAATGTACATTCAAATTTTTACTTTATATTATTAATTGCTATAATATATTTATACAAATATAAGATTATCTTCACTTTATCAATAAAAAATCTCGATTATTGTGTAATCGAGATCAGTGCTACAGGTGTTTCTGACATATTTTTTTCAAACAAAATACAAGTATGATTTATTTGATTTATTTGTTTTTTCTTTCAAATTATAAGATTTCCGGAATCTTAATATTCAAAAGTAAAAATTCATTTTCGGTAAGCTGATTCTTAATTTTTTCATTATTGTTTTTGAAATATCCTGACTGGTCAAAAAGATTTTGATAATATTCTATCCCGGTAAGAAGATTACTTTTGAACGTATTCCACTTTTTGATTTGCGCATTGCTCAAGCTTCCTGAAAAATCTTCGATCTCTTTCTGTAAATATTTGATATACATTCTTAGCTCGTTAATAAACATATGAGGACGCTCATCTGGAATGATGTTTTTATTTCCGTAAATATGTTTTACCATTTCCGAAAGCGAAAATTCTTTATCAAAATAGGCGAGATTCGGACCCGGACAAATAACAACTCCCTGTTTTTCTCCCTTTATAGAAAGATGGTTTTCGATATATGCAGAATTTACCAATCCTACGCACAGGCAAGATTTACCGGTAATTTCCTTTTCTTTTTTCTCAAACTGATGATTGGTCATTTCATGTTTTTGAAGTACAAGCTCATTCAATTTGATTTCCTGGTATTTTTTAGAAGCTGTACAAATTCCTTGTGGAGAATATTCTTTATTTAATGCCAATAGCTTTTTCGGACACGCACTTCCGTATTTGTTTTTAGCTGCTTTCTGTTTTTTTATAGTTTCATTGGATGTGCCTTTTACCGTGTTGAAAGGGACTCCAAGAGGAGAAATATGACTCAGATAAAAATCTTTTTCTTTTGACCGGGCCAGTAAATTCCGGGTTTCCTGATCTACAGAAGTGGCTTCCGGTACAAGAAGAAAAGGAGAACCCCAACCAACACTGTCAACAAGGTAATTTTCCAACAAAAAATCATGTTCCTCGGAAGTTCCTACTCCGCCCTGCACTGTAATTTTCATTTCCATTGGTTTTGGTGGGACAAATTTTCCTTTCTGTTCTAATGCAGGAACTATTAAAGAATGTGCAGAATTTATCAGTTCGCATTTTTTCTGCTTAAATTCTTCCATGATCGGTCCCAAAAGCAAACCTTCAGTTGCAAAAGCATGACCACCACAATTTAAACCAGATTCAATTCTGTACTCAGAAACCCATACCCCTTTTTTTGCTAAAAAATTACCCTGAATCATCGCAGATCGGAAATCACTTACTTTTAAAATTATTTTCTTTTTTAAAATTCCTTCGTTATCCGGAAAAAAGTCATCAAATTCTTCAATGTAAGAATATAACCGGGGATTCATACCCGCTGATAAAATCATGGAAGATGAAAGTTTACTTTTTGCAAAACCTCTCAAAGATGCATGTGCATCATTATAAATGGCAGGAAGCTGTTTGTTTTTAACAAAATTATCTTTATCTACTTTTGTCATTATGTTTACATCGATATTTCCCGGATTAATATTTTTCTCGATGAAATTTTTAAGCTGACATCCGAAATAATCTCTGTTTTCGGAAAGATTCTGAAGTGTACTTTTGATGTCTGAAGTGTTTGGAAGAATGGCAATAAAGTTTTTTAAAGCTTCTTTGTTCTTTGAAATCTCCTGTTTGAACGATCTGAATTTCTCGTTAACAATATCGTCCACCAGATTGAGATAATCTGTAATTCTTTTTGCTCTGTAATCTTCAGTTTTTGTTGAGATTTCAGGATAGCTGAGATTGAATTTGCTGTTGTAGAAGTTTTTCATCTTCTCAATAATATCATCATCAATTATAGATATCACTGAGGATATTCCGTATTGCGCAACCCGTATCGGCGAGTCAATCGTGTAAGCCAGTCCCATCACCGGAATGTGAAAGCTGTGTAATGGTTTTTTAATCATTTAATTAGATATAAAATAAATTAACCTTCATCGGATAAATGAAAGCTTAAATGATCTGAAAACCTAACACCTTATTAATATTCTTAATTCGGATGCTGTAAAATTATAATTTTGAAAATAATTATACAATCAATACAATAAAAAAAACAAAGAATCTGTTTTTTATCATTTTTCATATTCTGATAATAATTAACAATAATTGAATAATTTTTAAGTAAATTAGCACCACACCTCACAAAAAATCATTTAAATTACCATCTGAACGTATAAAATGAGAAGGGTTTTTCTGAAAATTACATATTTGGTTATTATACTGTTGGGTCTTTGTATCAAAGCTCAACGATCTGCTGATGTAGATAGACTCAGGAATAAGGTATCCGAAAATTCTAAACTTTTCAATACCAATATCGATAACGCATACCGGGAAGCAGGAACATTGTTACGAACATCACGTATCCTAAAAGATTCGCTTTCTGAGATGAAGCTTCTTGACAGAAAATGCCGCTATTTTTACAGCAAAAATCTTACAGACAGTTTAATTGTATCTGCTGAAAATTTACAGAAAAAATCACAAGAATTTGGAGATTCTTACTATCAGGCGATGGCAAATATTTATCTTGCGGAAACTTATTCTATTAATAAATTCCATGATAAAGCGATTCATTATCTGAATACTGCGTATGATATCGTTCAAAAAGACCGTTCTAAATCAAAAAAGATATTTTACGCAAAATCTAATATACTGAATAGTTATTCAAATATTTATCTCGATATCAATCAGCCAAGAAAAGCGGCAAAAAAAATTCTTGAGGAAATAAACAGCGCAAAACAGCTTACTGATGCTGATGAATATGCCGGGTTTCAATATTTAAACTATTCAAACCTTGCCAATATTTATGTTCAGTACAATATAGATTCTGCAGACTATTATGTAAGAAAATCTATGAAAATAAAGCCAGATGGACTCTCAAACGATAAGCCGATGGTTTCCAACTATACCGTGCTTGGCGAAGTGATGAAATCAAAAGGAGATTTTGAGAATGCTATCAGTAATTTTCATAAAGCACTTTCCATCAGCAAAAAAAACGGAATAGAGCTCAATAAAATCAATATTTACAAAGCTCTGCAAGAAATTTACATCAAAAAGAAAAATAAAGACAGTGCAGATTATTATCAGCAGAAGCTAAAGCAACTTGACCTAAATATTTTGCAGAGTAAGTACAACTCTCTTCAAAAAGTAATTGAAAAAGAAAAGATTGAAGAAAACGAAAACAGTTCTCAAAAATTGATTCTTTTCGGAATGGCTTTTATTATTCTCATGGGTGTTTTCGGATTTTTCATGTACAGATTCCAAAGAAAAAACAAGAAAGATACTGATCTTAATTTGCAGGAAACTTATAACCAACTGATAAATTTAATCAAAAATAAGGACGAATCTTTTATGTTTGCCTTTGAGAATGTTTTTCCACAATTCTCCGGTAAATTACTCAATATTAATTCTGATCTTCAACAGTCCGAAATTGAATTTTGTGCGCTTTTGAAACTTAAGTTAACGACCAAAGAGATTGCACAGTATACTTTCATAGAAACCCGTACTGTGCAAAATAAGAAATACAGGCTGAGAAAGAAATTGGAAATTCCTGCAAACGAAGATATTTATCAGTTCATAGATCATATTTAAACAGAATATCATCATCATAAAAGCCATTATCATTTCATTAATGATAATGGCTTTTGCTTTCTGACAATTCAATATAAAAAAATATTTTTTTTTCACTCCAAAAATTTAAATCAATTAAACTGAAAACGAAAAATTTACATTTTTACATTGCAGATTAATCAAAAATATCGAACATAACCCATAAAGTATCTAATGAGTATCTTATTTAAGTTGTAAATCTTCAAGATATTTTCATTTTGATCAATCAAATTCTACATTTGTCAAATAATTATTCCAGCAGTTGAAGTAGTAAAATTTAATTTATTAAAACTTGAAAACGACATAAAAATTATAAAACTAATATTAATTATCATGAAGAAAAACTACATTATTACATCGAGAAGAATACTTTTACTCCTGGCAGTTACTTTAAGTTTTCTTTCTTTAAAAGCTCAGCAGTGGGAAAATGTAGGATCGGCAGCTAATGTTTCTGCAGGAGGCTCAAGTTATAACAATTTAGTAATTGATGGTACAGGAAAATATTATTTATCCTATTACGACACTTCGGTTTCCAAAGGTTCTGTACAAAAGTTTGAAGGAAACTCCTGGTCATATTTAGGAGGAACAGCAGGTATTACAACGGGTATTGCACTCTATAATTCCTTATCTTTAGATGGTCTGGGTAATGTCTTTTACACCAATCAGGGAACAGGATTAGAAGTACGGAAGTTTTCCGGATCTGCATGGTCTTCTATAGTAAGTGCTACAACTAATACGGTAAATTATCACGCTTCAGCAGTATCACCGGCAAATATTCTCTTTACTTATGCTTCTGACGGATCAGGAACTGTAAGACGATTTGTGAACAACGCCTGGGAACAAGTTGGGAATGCAGGCTTCTCCAGCGGAGCAGCTTTTGCTGAAATGGTGATCGGAACCAATAATAAAGTGTATACTTGCAATGTATCGAGCGGTGTAAGAGTTTACGAGAACACTACAACCGCAACAACTGCTGATGGCTGGACAATGGTTGGAGGTGCGATTGTAGACACATCATCTTCCGGCGAACAATATACTTCTGATATTGCGATAGACGGGAACAACAACTTATATGTTGCCTATATCTCAAACTCTACGAACGGAAGAAAAATAAATGTGAAAAAATGGAACGGCACTTCATGGAGCCAGGTTGGAAACGCCAATTTTTCTGCAAAAGCTGTTCAGCATCTTGCGATTGCAGTCACTTCAGGAGGAACACCTTATGTTGTTGCCAGTCAATGGGACAGCTCTGACGGAAATCACCTGAAAAATACAGTGTATAAATTTGACAGTACAACAAATACATGGTCTCCTTTCGGTGGAAATTTCGTTTCTGACGATCAGGCTACTTATAATGATTTGGCAATAGATCCTCTGAATAATTATCTGGTGGTTGCATATTCACAAGGTGGAACCAAAGTAAAAAGAATTTCTTTGTCAAATCTATCAGTTATTGATGCCAAAAAAGAAGTTTCAGCTATCTATCCTAACCCAACCACAGGAGTTTTTTATTTAAAAAGTGAAGACAATATAAAATTAATACAAGTTTCTGATGCTGCCGGAAGAATAATTAAGTCTCATAATAATGCCGGAAAAATAGATATTTCAGAAGCAGAAGCGGGTGTATATTTTGTAACAATTGAGACAGAAAGAAGTAAAATTATTACCAAAAAAATCATCAAAAAATAAAAATTTTCATACCATTATTAGAATTTAGAATTAGAGAGAATAAGACTTTGCCTGCAGAGTCTTATTTTTTATTAATATAAACCGTTTTGTGGAATCATTTTTGATGCAGAATAAAATATAAATAAACATTATTTTATAATTAATGAATATTTATACTCTAAATTTATCTAAATGGATTTTGATTTAATAAAAGATGCAGTCTCACTACTCGAAGAATTTAACTTGAGCAATAAAAATTCTTCGTATCCTTCAACAATTGACGGCTTCAAAACCTGGATTTCTGATCAGGAATCTCAAAAGCGTAATCATAATAACTCTTCTGTCAGCTGGGAAGGGAAAGATCAGGGACGAAGCCCTGAAAGCGCAATCAGCACTTTACTTGTACATCTTAACCGATATGCAAAATCATATTCCAAATCTGCCATTTCCGATTCTGAATTTTCTACCCAGGAAGATTTCATTTATTTGATTAATCTGAAAGCTTTTGGTGCGATGTCAAAAATTGACTTGATCAAAAGAAATATTCATGAAAAACCTGTGGGAATTCTGATCATCAACCGACTTTTGAATCATGGCTGGATTCGGCAAACCGATTCTATACAAGATAAAAGGATCAAACTGGTAAATATTACCCAAAAAGGTATTGATGTCTTAGAAAAACAGATGAATAAAATCCGTCAGGCAACAAATATTGTTTCTGGGAACCTCACTTATTCAGAAAAAATGGACTTGATCCGCATTATGAATAAGCTGAATCAATTTCACCATCCGATTTATCACAAAAATATTGACAGTAAAGAGCTCATAGAAACCGTTTATAAAGATTTCTCATTCGAAAATAATTAATATGAGTAAGATAGCAATTATAGGATCAGGATTTTCAGGTTTGTCGGCAGCAGCTTACTCGGCACAAAAAGGTCATGAAGTTCATGTATTTGAAAAGAACAACAGTCTGGGAGGAAGAGCCAGAAAATTTGTAACAGACAACGGTTATACCTTTGATATGGGACCAAGCTGGTATTGGATGCCCGATATTATTGAAAATTTTTTTTCAGATTTTGGTAAGAAAACTTCAGATTATTTTCAGCTAGTCCCTTTAAATCCACAGTTTGAAATGGTTTTCTCAGACGGAACAATGCAGATTCCGCATGATTATAAGGAGATGCGAACTCTTTTTGAAAACACTGAAAAAGGGGCCGGGAAAAAACTGGATGAATTTATGGATGACGCTCAATATAAATATGAAGTCGGGATGAAAGATTTCGTCAACAAACCTTGTCACTCATGGTTTGAATTTGTTTCTCCGAAAATTGCTAAAAGTGCTTTAAAGCTTGACCTATTATCTAATTTCCACAAATTTGTCAGAAAATATTTTAAAGACCCGAAATTGATCATGTTGATGGAATTTCCGGTAATTTTTCTCGGTGCTGCGCCAAAAGATATTCCCGCATTATACAGTTTGATGAATTATGGCGGTTACAAATTGGGAACTTGGTATCCAATAGGCGGATTTTCTAAGGTTACTGATGCGATGGCAAATGTTGCAAAAGTGCAAGGGGTTCAATTTCATTTAAATTCAAATATAGATTCTATAAAAGTTAATAAAAATAAAGCTACTGCGATCTCGGTAAACGGAACGGATATTGAATTTGACACCGTAATTGCATCGTCTGATTATCATCATACAGAAAACAGTTTACTTCCTGAAGAATATAGAAATTACACAGAAGATTACTGGAAAAAAAGAACTTTTGCGCCTTCATGTTTAATTTATTATTTAGGATTTAAAGAAAAAATTCCAAATCTGAAGCATCATACTTTGTTTTTTGAAAATGATCTGGGTCTGCACACAACAGAAATTTATGATGATAAAAAATGGCCGACAAAACCTTTGTTTTATGTGTGTTGTCCTTCAAAAACAGATGAGAATGTAGCTCCTGAAAATTGTGAAAACGTATTTCTTCTGATGCCTGTTGCAACCGGTTTGGAAGACAGTGAAGAAAAAAGAGAGAAATATTTTGACGAAATGATTCTCAGGCTCGAAAAACATACCGAAACTTTAGATTTAAAATCAAAACTAGATTATAAAAAAAGCTATTGCATCAAAGATTTTAAAGAAGACTACAATGCATATGAAGGAAACGCCTACGGATTGGCAAACACACTCTCCCAGACAGCAGTCCTGAAACCTTCATTAAAAAATAAAAAAGTAAGCAATTTGTTTTATACAGGACAATTGACCGTTCCGGGACCGGGAGTCCCGCCGTCAATTATTTCAGGAAAAATTGCAGCCATAGAAGCAACAAAATAAACCAGGATCAATATGAAAACACTATTTGACGATCTCTCGTACAAGATCAGTAAACAAACCACCAAACAATACAGTACCAGTTTTTCATTAGGGATCTTGGCATTGTCACCAAAAATAAGAAATTCGATTTATGCAATTTACGGCTATGTGAGACTGGCTGACGAAATTGTAGACAGTTTTCATGATTTTGACAGAGCTACTTTGCTTACACGATTCAGAGAGCAGACCAAGCAGGCTTTGGAAGAGAAAATTTCCTTAAATCCTATCTTACAATGCTTTCAGGAGACGGTTCACAAGTATGAGATTGACTTACAACTCATCAATCAGTTTCTTAACAGCATGGAAATGGATCTTCAGAAAATTGATTATAATTCTGATCTTTACAAACAATATATTTTGGGTTCGGCAGAAGTTGTTGGTTTGATGTGTCTTCATATTTTTGTCGATGGGAATAAGGAACAATATGAAATTTTGAAACCTTCTGCTATGAAACTTGGCTCAGCTTTTCAGAAAGTTAATTTTCTCCGAGATCTGAAAGACGATTATCAGGTTTTGGGACGTACTTATTTTCCTAATGTTGACATTACTTATTTTGATAATTCAGTAAAAGAACATATTGAAAATGATATTCAGCAGGAATTTAAAGAAGCTTTAGAGGGAATTAAAAATCTTCCCAATTCAGCACGATTTGGCGTTTATCTGGCTTACAGATATTACATTTCATTATTCAGAAAAATCAAGAGAACTCCGGCAAAAAAAATCATCAATCAGAGAATCAGAATTTCAAATGGAAGAAAATTTTCATTGATGATGAGCAGCTATGTTCAATACAAAATGTCATTTTTATAGAATTAAAATTTACTTTAAGACATCACAATGGTACACCAGCTCAAACGAGAACAACAAATAAACTGTGACATAGAAACTGCCTGGAAATTTTTCTCAGCGGCAAATAATCTTTCTAAAATTACTCCAAAAGATATGAACTTCATCGTTCGTACTGAGATGGAGAGTGATGAAATTTATGAAGGAATGATCATCGATTACTATGTATCTCCAATATTAGGAATTAAAATGGATTGGCAGACGGAAATCACGCAGGTAGATCATCATCGAAGTTTCACCGATTTTCAGAAGAAAGGCCCATACAAATTGTGGAATCATTTTCATGAATTTATACCAAACGAAAAGGGAGTTTTAATAAAAGATACTGTAGATTATGAGCTTCCGATGGGATTTTTGGGTGAAATTGCACACAAACTTTTCGTTAAAAATAAATTGAAGCATATTTTCAGTTACCGTTTTGATGTCTTAGAAAAAATGTTTAACCGGAAACAAAATTAATATGAATTTTTTGATTGTTGCAACAACATTTTTTATCATGGAGGGAATCACATGGATGGTTCATAAATACATTATGCACGGCTTTCTGTGGACCCTTCACCGAGATCATCACGATCACAGCAATGAAGGTCATATGGAAAGAAACGATTATTTTTTCGCTATTTTTGCGATCCCTACTATTGCTATGATGTATTACGGAACAGTGAATGATTTCAACGAATTCTTCTATATTTCCATAGGAATTACTTTATACGGAATGGCTTATTTTTTTGTTCATGACATTTTTATTCATCAGCGTTTCAAGTTTTTGAGAGACACGCAAAATCCATACTTATTGGCAATAAGAAGAGCTCACAAGCAGCATCACAAGCACACCGGCAAAGAACAGGGGGAATGTTTTGGATTTCTGTGGGTTCCTGTGAAGTATTTCAAAATGTATTTTAATAAAAACAAAAAATAAATGTGGCAGTACACGTATCTCGCGATCAACTTTTTCACGGTGATTATCTGCTTTTTATTTTCATTTCATCCGAAAATAAAGTTTCATAAGCATTTTAAAGCATTTTTGATGGCTTCTGTTCTGGTTGCCATTTTTTTTATTGCATGGGATGTCTGGTTTACAAAAAATGAAGTTTGGTGGTTTAATGATCGGTATTTAATTGGCAAAAGACTTTTCGGGCTTCCTGTCGAGGAGCTGATGTTTTTTATCTGCATTCCATTTTCATGCATCTTTACCTATTTCTGTTTAGACAAATTTTTTAAACTCGATTGGAATCAGAATTTTGAAAGAGTATTTGTGATCATTTCTATTTTTGTTCTACTTTGCCTTGCAGTTTATTTTCAAGACAGAATTTATCCATTTGTTACATTTCTTACAACTGCAACAAGCCTTTTTCTGCTATATTTTATTTTAAAAATGAAATGGATTGGTAAAGCATCACTGATTTATTTGATACTGATGCCCGGATTTCTGGCTGTCAACGGAATTCTCACAGGAACCGGCCTCGACTCTCCTATTGTCAATTACAATCCTGATGATATTATTGGAATCCGCATTTTTACGATTCCTATAGAAGATACCGTTTATGGTTACGAAATGATTTTATGGAATCTGTACTTCTTTCATCAATTCAAACGTAAAGAAATTCAGGAATAATACAGCCTCATATTGCAAATAACTTAGATCAAAAAGGTTATCAATCGGATTTTTTATCACATCCAAAATTGGAATATGTGCCAAGAATAACCAGAAAATGAAATTCTATAAAATTTATATTTACGGATGTCATTTTTTTGACACTTACATACCACACATTTAATGTAAGGCATAGTATTTGCAACTTCTCTTATAAACCACTTATACCACAAATATTATGAACGTTACAGATTTAAAAATTAAAAATCTGGTAGATTATAGAGGCCAGATTTTTACAATTACAGAAATTTTTCAAAACGATAAAAATGAATATTTTGTAAAGATTGAGAATGACTATCACTCTCTGGCTGTACCTGCAGACTCTATTCAACCCATCACGATCAATGAAGACTGGCTTGAGAAGTTAGGATTCATGAGAACTTACAGTTCAGATCACAGAATAAGATATGAAAGACCGGAAAACTTTATCAAATATGATATTGATTTAAGCTCTAAAAAAATCGTTGACGGGCTGAAGATTTACGGAAACACGATCAGATGCAAGTATATTCACGAGTTTCAGAATATCTTTTCAAGTCTTTTCGGAAAAGAAACAGGCGTTTCTATGAAAAACATTTTCCAAAATGAAGCCATAGCTTAACCCCAACACCAAATCTCAAATATATATATGTAAATTGAAATTCCCGACTACAGATGAGTCGGGAATTTATTTTGTTCTAATTCTAGGTAATTCTTTTTTTATTACTTGCTTTTACCCAATTTTTTTTTCCGCAGTTTTTGCAGACTCCTGCTTTTCCTGTTTTCTTTTCTTCGGTAAAGCCGCAAAATGTACATGAGTAATATCCTTCATTCTCAATAATTTGTGAAGGATGATCCAATGAATGGGGCATTACCGGCAACCCATATTTAACCTCTTTTTCATCATAAAAGAAAACACTTATATCTCCTGAAGTTTCCTCAATTGCTGTTTCTATCTGACCCAGATGTGAAACACCTTTTAATCTGAGTTCTGAAAAAAACTCGTCACTTCCCAAATTTTCTTTCTTAAAATTATCAATGGCAAAAACTCCGTCATTGATAAGGTAGATGGATTTCCCTTCTAATAAATTTTCAAATTTTTTGTATCTCCCGATCAGATAAGTAAAAAGACTATAAATGCAGATAATAACGGCAAAGACAATAATGGAAGAAACAATTCCCACATCTTTATAAAACATAGGATCACCTGCTGCCGAGCCTAAGCCTATAATCACAACAAGTTCAAAAACCGATAATTGCTTCACTCCTCTTTTTCCCAAAACCCTCAAACTAATAATGATTGTGAGGAACATGATTATGGTTCTTATAACAATTTCAAGCATGAAAATCCATTCTTCGCTTCCGAAAAGAAATTCTTTCCAATTAAAATTCAAAAAAACAGAGAGATACATAGATAATTATTTGAAACAATCATGTCAAAAAACAAGCCACATAAACAAAAAAAACCTCCTGATCTGAAAGTTCAGATCAGGAGGCTCTCACTTTTAATAAAAAACGTTTAAAGTAGCAATTTAGGGAAATCTTAAATTTTATTTCAAATCAAAATAGCCTGCATATTTACTCTGCTGGATTTTTGTCACAAAGTCATCGTAAGCAGGATATTGTATTCCTGTCGCGACATCAATCACAAACTTGTTACGATTGGGCTTCAATCTTAGTCTTATCTGATCAAAACTATAATTATCAACTTCACATAAAAAGTTTTTTATTTCATTGAAATTGATATTGTTTTTCTCAGTTGCTTTTTTGGTCTTCTGAACCGGTGTTTCGTCCAGAAAAAGTTTAATTCGTTCCATAAATTTTGATTTGGTAGTGATTGCTAATATACGAAATTTTACTGACATATTTATGATTACAGTCACATTATCAATACCGTATGCGTTTTATTTCATTGTAAGCTTAAAATATTAAGATGGGTAAAAGTAGTGTTCTGATATTCTCAGACTGGTCTGACTTTTGTCTTACATTAAAAATAAAAAAAAGTATTATGGATTCTAAAAACATTTCGAGAATCGCATTGGGAACAATGCTTGTCACGGCAGGAATTGCCCATCTTACATTTGCAAGAAAAGAATTTCAGGCGCAGGTTCCTGATTGGGTTCCCCTCAAGAAAGATGACACTGTAGTATATTCAGGAATTGTTGAAATAGCTTTGGGAGCAAGTATTATTGCTACTCCGAAGAAATACAGGAGTCTTTTGGGAAAAATAACCGCAACATTTTTTACAGCTGTTTTCCCGGGAAATATTTCACAATATAAAAACAGAAAAGACGGTTTCGGGTTAGATACCGATGAAAGAAGAAAAGCAAGATTATTCATGCAGCCTCTGCTTATCGGCTGGGCTTTAAAATCTATGGAAGACTAAGCTTTTCAATTATTAAATCTTTATTTTTTCTACAAAATTTTATTCAGATAAATAATCTTTGAATATAACTCAGATTGATTATTTTTGTGAAAATTATCATCTGAAATGAAGAATGGCGTAAGCTGGGCTTTGGTTTTATTCCTAACCATAACTTTACTCAACAACTGCCTGCAAACACGTACATACAAAGAGATCAAGAAAAAGCAGTCTTTCATTGATCAGCTAAGATCTGTGTATTCTTCAGGTGACGTTTCGAAATGGCCAAAACCGATTCTTGATCCTTCCGAACCTATTTTTTCCGAGATCGGTCATTTACCGGCAGTCAAATTTCCGTCAGACAATCCTTATTCTGATGAAAAGGCTTTTTTGGGTAGAACTTTGTTTTATGATCCTAGACTTTCAGGCTCTAATCAGATTGCATGTGCATCATGTCACGATCCTGAATTGGGATGGACAGACAACAGAAAATTTTCTTTCGGGCACGACAGACAATTGGGAAACAGAAATGCTATGACAATCATGAATATCGCTTATGCAAAATCTTTGTTTTGGGATGGCAGAGCCGCATCTCTTGAAGATCAGGCAAAAATGCCAATTGAAGATATGAGAGAAATGCACGAGCATATCGATATCGCCACCGAAAAAATTGTAAAAATAAAAGGGTATGAACTACTTTTTGAAAAAGCTTTTGGTGACAAAAAAATAACAAAAGACAGAATTGCAAAAGCTATTGCTACCTTTGAACGTACAGTAATAAGTCCACCAAGCCGATTTGATCAGTTTATCGACGGCGAAAAAGATGTTTTCACTGATGATGAAGTAATGGGACTTCATCTTTTCAGAACAAAAGCTCAGTGCATGAATTGCCACAACTCCGGTTATTTTTCTAATAATCTTTTTGAAAATGACGGAACTGCGCTTCTTGACTCGGAAGAGGAAGATTTGGGACAGTATTTAATCACAAAAAAAGCTTTGGATGTAGGAAAGTTCAGAGTTCCTACATTGAGAGAAGTTACGAGAACAGGACCCTGGATGCACAATGGCTCTTTTAATACTTTAACGGAAGTCATCAATTTTTACAATACCGGAAATCCTGAATCATCAAAACACAGGTCAACTATTCATGACGGAATTTCTTTACAGTCTGAAAAATCTGATATGCTGAAACTTTTAGATTTAACAAAAGAAGAAATGCTGCAGTTGGAAGCATTCCTCGGGACATTGAGTACACCAACAGCAAGACCCGCACCGCCTAAACTTCCAAAATAAAAACGTAGAACATAAAGAAAATAATGTTCTACGTTTTAAGTTTTTAAGCAGTGTTTAAAACTTACTGCTTACTTATTTTATACAATCTACCGGCATCTGTTACAGCGTATAATGCATTATCTGTACCTTGTGTGACGTCTCTGAAACGTTGATTTTCATCGGCAAGTAATCTTTCTTCACCTACGACTTTATTGTTTTCGATGACCAATCTTACAATGTGCATTCCACTTAGAGATCCTATGAAAAGATTGTTTTGCCATTCGGGCATATTATTTCCTCTGTAGAATGTCATTCCGCTTGGTGAGATCACAGGATCCCAGTAATAAACGGGTTGCTGCATTCCTGTCTGCTGTTGAATCCCGTTTCCGATTACTGCACCACTGTATTCTATTCCGTAAGTAATTGTAGGCCAACCATAATTTGCTCCCGCCTGTATACGGTTGATTTCATCTCCTCCCCTCGGTCCGTGTTCACCCTGCCAAAGATCTCCCGTTACAGGATGAATCGCTATTCCTTGCGGATTTCTGTGACCAATACTATACAATTCAGGTAAAGCTCCTGATTGAGAGAATGTAGGGTTTCCCGGTGCAGGCAGGCCGTCTTTTGTAATGCGTATTATCTTACCGATTGCTGCAGTAACCGATTGCGCCAAAGGTCTTGTTGAAAGATCAGACCGTTCTCCCGTACTGACAAACAAATTTCCTGCAGAATCGAATAAAATTCTTCCGCCATAGTGAAGATTACCCGTTGAAGCAGACGGATTTGCTCTGTAAATGACCGTAGGATTTTCAATAGTTGTCTCTGAATCTGAAAGCCTTCCTTTTGCAACGGCTGTCAAGGTACCACCGGTAACATTTTCAGAAAACACCCAATAAACCATTCTATTTGAAGAAAACTGAGGATCAAGACACAGCCCAAGCAATCCGCCCTGTCCTGTGGAATTTACCGCAGGAAGTCCGGTAATCGGGTTTCCAACCGTTCCAGTATTGGTAACAATTCGCATGGTTCCTGTTTTTTGAGTAATCAATAGTCGTCCATCCGGAAGACTCGTAATTCCCCATGGAGAAGTGAGCGAAGAAGTAAGAACTGTTTTTTGATAAGGTGTTGTAGTCTTTACGGCGTTGATTCTCGTCTGTCCGGCAAACGCAGGAGGATAATTTGTGTTCGCAGGATTGGTTTCTACAGGAGGAAATGTCTCGCCTATATTTTCCAAATCATCGTTACAATTGACTAAAAGCATTGATGATGCGATCATTAAATAATGAAGACTTATTTTCATATTTTAAAGTTTTGGTGTTTAGCGATTTGATTTATTCTTTTATATTTTGCATTATGGTTGCGAAATATTTAAAACCAAAACATCAAAGTTTAAGCCAATGAAGACTTTCTAAAGATTTTAGTGAAAAATATAAGGGATTGCTTTACTTAAAAACGAAATCCCTCAAAAATGAATTTAAGGGATAATTTTGTTTTGGCATGAGTATAAATCTTACAAGCACTATTTTGTCTGTACGATTAAATCAGGAGTTATCGGTAAATTTCTAAAACGTTTTCCGGTTGCATTAAAAATGGCGTTGGCAATTGCAGGAGCAGCTCCGATAATTCCTACTTCACCCAATCCTTTTGCTCCGCTCGGATTTAAATTTGTATCAGGTTTATTGATAAAAGAAACTTCGATAATCGGTGCATCTGCATTGACAGGGAAATGATAGCCCGCCAAATCATTTGCAATGATACTTCCTAATTTCCCGTCAACCGACATTTTTTCCATCAGAGCCATACCAATTCCTCCTACTGCAGCTCCGGAGATCTGGTTGGCGGCAGGTTTTTCATTAATAATTTTTCCACCATCTACTACAACAACCATTTTATCAATCATCACTTTTCCGGTTTTTGTATTGACTTTTACTTTACAGAAATGAGCAGCTGACGAACAGAAAGAAAATTTCTTTTTCTCTTCACCTGCTTCCGATGAAGCTTCTACATCAATTGTTTTTAAATTATTTTTCGCAAAAATATCCTGATAAGAAATAAAATTCTCGCTACTTTTCTGAAAAGAAATTCCTGTATCTGAAAGGATAACATCTTTTGCAAGAGCATCTTTATATTTTGAATTTATTTGAGTTGCATACTCTGCTAACTTTACCTTTAAAGCATCACTTACAGCAACCACAGCTCCGCTGATGGAAGATAATCCTGTACTTCCACCCTGACTTCCCGCCGGAGGAAGATCAGAATTTCCAAGTTCAATTTTAATTTTATTTTTAGAAATCCCGGAAGTTTGGTGTAGTATATTCTGCATCCCTGTTCCCGTTCCGGTTCCGATATCCGTCATTGCCGTCTGTAAAACAATATTTCCGTTTTTTGTCATTTTGATTCCTGCGCTGGCTTTGTTTCTTCCTGCATTCCACATTCCTACAGCCATCCCGTAACCGATTTTCCAATCGCCTTCTGAAATTGCTCCCGGAGTTGGCTGTCTTAAATTCCAGCCAATCATTTTAGAACCTTTTTCAATGGCTTCTTTTAAATAATTGGTAGACCAAGGCAATCCCGTTTCGGGATTTTTCTCAAGTGCCAGATTTTTATATCTCAACTCAACAGGATCCATTTTTAGTTGATAACTCAGTTCATCCAACGCACTTTCGATAGCAAAATCACCGGTACAATCTCCGGGACCCCGCATCCAGGTTGGTGCGCTTAGATTTAACGGTACCACCGCATTTTCAGTTTTAAGATTATCAAATTGATAGATAAGCCTCGTTACTCTTGTAATTCCCTCACTGAAAGGATCATATATTGCACATCCGTTTTTTGCCTGATGGAGAAGTCCTGTAATTTTGCCATCCTGATTTGCACCAACTTTAATTCTTTGCCAAGATGCAGGTCTGTAACCCACGGAATGAAACATTTGTGGACGTGTCAACATCAATTTGACAGGTCTCTTCACCTGTTTTGCACCTAAAATAGCCGCCAATGCATGAGGCCATACTTTTAATCCCGAACCAAATCCACCACCGACAAATTCACTAATCACCTGAATGTTATCTACCGGAATTCCAAACAATCCGGCAAATGTTTTTTGTACACTGTTAACTCCCTGATTTTTATCGTAAAGCCTTAATTTATTCTCTGTGTACCAATCTGCAATTGTTGCATGCATTTCCATTGGATTGTGGATTTCTGCTGCAATATTGTATTCCTGATCAACAGAAAATGTCGAACTGCTCCAGTTTTTTTCGTCACCTCTTTCTTTACCTGTAGGTTTTAATTCAACAGAATTTTTAGCTTTATTAAAATCAACTTCAAAAGATTCAACAGTGTATTCCACCTTTACTAATGATGCTGCGTATGTCGCTTCTTCCAATGTTTCGGCAATCACTAAAGCAATCGGCTGACCTTTAAAATAAATTTTATCGGTATGAAAAACCGGCAATCCGAATTTAGATTCTTTTATTTTTGCCTCACTGGAAAATCCCGGAACGTTTGGTTTTTTAAGATGAGAAATAATGTCAAGAATTCCTTCCGATTGTTTTGCCAAATCTAAATTAATCGATTTGATGGTTCCTGATGCAATCTCACTCGTCACCAAAACTGCATGACACAGATTGTCAACTTTATATTCGGCAGCATATTTCCCTTGTCCTTTTACTTTTGCAACGGCTTCCACTCGACCTTCAGCAGGTATTATAAATTCAGTTTCATCGTCAAAAAATCCCATGTTGTTAATTTTTAAAATTTGTTAGAAGTAAAACTGTTTATAATTTTGAAGCATTTTGTAAAGCAAGTTCTATTGCTCCTCTCAGCATCGGAACTTTATAACCGTTGTGAGCCAAAGGTTTTACTTTTTCAGTTGCAATTTCTGAAGCTTTTTTAAATACTTCATCCGATACTTTTTTACCTTTCAGATAATCTTCGGCTTCATACCATCGCCAAGGTTTATGCGCAACACCTCCGGAAGCCAATCTTGCTTCTTTGATGGTATTTCCATCCATATAAAGTGCAGCTGCTACGGAAATCATTGCAAAAGCATATGATGTTCTTTCACGAAGTTTTACGTAAGCATATTTTTTATGAAATTCATTTTTTGGCACTTCAATATGAGTTATCAAAGCATTTTGAGGTAAATTATTGTCTAGCCAGGGTGTATTTTCCGGTAATCTATGGAAATCTTTAAAGGGAATGGTAAACTGTTTATTTTTAGAATCAACTCCATGAACATTAGCATCCAATGCAGCCAAAGAGATACACAAATCTGAAGGATGAACTGCCACACACTGGTCACTGTAACCTACAATCGCACTCATTTTATTATCACCATTCAGAGCACTGCAGCCACTTCCCTTTTTTCTTTTATTGCAGGGTGTTGTCACATCATAAAAATACGGACAACGAGTTCTTTGCAATAAATTTCCGGCTGTACTTGCCATGTTTCTGATTTGTGGAGAAGCTCCTGCTAAAACTGCTCTGGTAATCAACGGATAATTTTTAAGCAAATCAGAATTCGTAGTTAAACTCGTATTACGAACCATTGAACCGATATTTACCGACTTTTCAGAAAGTTTAATTTCAGTAGACAATGCGGTAGAGACATCAACCATTCCGTCGGGTTGAGCAATGTTTTTCTTAAGAAGATCTACTATATTGGTTCCTCCTGCAATGAAATCTTTGCCTGAGGTTTTGAATTTTAAAGCTTCAGCAGAAGTTTTTGCTTTTTCGAATATAAATGGTTTCATAATGCTGCTACTTTTTGTATGGATTCAACAATTCCGTTGTAAGCACCACAACGACAAAGATTTCCGCTCATAAATTCTTTAATTTCTTCAACAGAATTGGTATGACCTTCTTTTACACAGGCAACTGCAGACATGATTTGTCCGGGAGTGCAGTATCCGCATTGGAATCCGTCACATTCAATGAAAGCTTCCTGCATTGGATGAAGTTGATTTCCGGTAGATAAACCTTCAATTGTTGTTACTTCTTTTCCGGGAACCATTGCTGCTAAAGTAAGGCAGCTTAATGCTCTCTCACCGTCAATATGAACGGTACACGCACCACATTGTCCGTGGTCGCAGCCTTTTTTAGTTCCGGTAAGATCCAGGCTTTCACGGAGAACATCCAATAATGTTGAACGACTGTCGATTTTAATATCATGCAATTTTTTATTGACAGAAATTTTTATCGGTAAAACACTCTTTTTAGGGAGAATAAAATCTTTAACATCATTATAAAAAGCTTTTACAGACGTAGGTATTGATGCGAAAATCGCTACAATGGCTGTACTTTTTAAGAAAGATCTTCTGCTGTGATTGGTTTGGCCAGACATATCTGATAATTTTTAAGAGAAGGGCTGAATTATTTTTGATTGAAACTGAATCAAGAATTCAATTATATCAAATATAATAAAAAACATTATGCTAAACTTATTAACATAATCTTACTTACAGGTATAAACTCTAATTTATAATGGAAATAAATTAAAAAAATCAGAACATAAAAAATCCGACAAAAGAGTTTATGTCGGAAGTAGCAATTAATCTTATAAGGGAATTACTGAATCACATACGTTTTTTTGCTTACGGTATGTGCAGAAAAATATCCCAAAGCACCATTACTGATATTACTTGGCGGATTGGAAGGTGTGATACCACCACCGGGACCGCCACCGTCTATAATCTGTAGTAATGAAGTAAAATATGTGTAAACATTGGTGTCAATACACTGCATTTCAACATAGATGGTATCTCCTACTTTGGTTTTTTCTCCATCCCCGTCTTCGTCGTCATTCGGTAACAATAAAGGTCTTTGATTGACAGCCCCATTGTTGACGTTGTCAGAAAATGCTTCAAACATTTTCCCGGAATTATTCACCGAAAAATTAAAAAGATACCTGTTTCCCAGCGCCACAGGATCAGTAAAAACAGGCAAAAGTGTGTATGATAATTCACCCGCAACCATAAAGGAATCCTGCTGAAGATCGTCGAGCAAAACAGGTTGAGGCATGGTGCTTTTTGCGGTATATTCTTTGCCTTCTGCAGAAACTTTCAGCGTATAGGTTCTTCCCGGAGCTGTAGTAAAATTTGTGGTTTCATAAAATCCTTCACCTACATGATTCAATGTTTCAGATTGTCCCGTATCGTCACTTAAAACTACAATAGCATTACTTACGATGGGATAGGTATTGTTGGCTGTAAAAGCTACCGATTTGGTGATTTTCACATAATATGGTCCCGCCTGATCAGTTAAATTTCCTTCGATCACGATATTTCCGCTTTTGTCGTCTAGATCGAGATCAATTTCTTTTTCACATGAAGTAAATAAGAAAAGAGATATGATGATTAAAAATATATTTTTCATGGCATTAAAATTTGAAATTATAGGTAACGTTCGGAACAAATTTAAAAAGTGAAGTCTGCATTGCACGTGTCGTTCCTGGTTTATCGGGATTGTCTTCAAATGTAATGATGTACGCATTTTCTCTTCCGTACATATTGTAAATTCCGAATGACCATGAACTTTGAAAACGTTTGTTTTTTCCCGGTTCGTACGTTGCACTTAGATCTAATCTGTGATACGCAGGCATCCTGTCGGCATTTCGGGAGCTGTATTGTAAAATTGTCTGCTCCTGCAATTCATATTTTCCTGTCGGGAAAGTCACAGCATTTCCTGTGCTGTAGACAAACAATCCAGAAAATGACCATTTGGGATTCAGTTCGTAAGTTGCAACAACTGCTAAATCGTGTGTTTTATCTTGTCTGGCGTTGTACCAGTTATTATCATTGATTCCGTTTATTTTTCTTTCCGTTTTTGATAAAGTATAGGAAATCCATCCTGTCAGTTTTCCGCTTTTCTTTTTAGCAATGAGTTCCAGACCGTATGCTCTTCCTTTTCCAAATAACAATTCCCCTTCCACATCGGCGGCGGCATCGAAAGTAATTTCTGCTCCGTTTTTAAAATCAATCTGATTCTGCATCGATTTGTAATATACTTCTGCATTGATCTCGTAATTATTACTGTTAAAATTTCTGCTGTAACCGGCACTGATCTGGTCTGCGATTTCTGGTTTTACGGTATAGCTGCTTCCAATCCATTGATCCGTGGGATTTCCGCTGCTGCTGTTGCTGAGTAAATGCAGGTTTTGAGTGTTTCTTGCATATCCACCTTTGATGCTGCTTACTTCATTGATTCTGTAATTGGCTGTAATTCTCGGCTCCAGATTGACATATGTTTTTCCGAATTTTCCTTTTTCCAGAAATTTACTGTCAGTTAAAACTCCATTGTCATAGATGTTGAAAGTATCTCCACCTAAAACGCTGAACATTGATAGTCTTAAACCATAATTAACTGTAAGCTTTTCTGTGGCTTTAAAATCATCATTGACGTACAATGCATTTTCCCAGGAATATCTTGAATTTCTCGGAAAACTGCTCACACTCGTTCCCGAAGCACTGCTTGGAGTAATTGTATGATAAATCGACTGCAAACCAAAACGGACAGAATGTTTATTCCCTGCAAACCAACTGAAATCCTGCTTCAGATTCCAATCCTGAATCTGAGAATCTAAACCAAAAGTATTGTCATTGCTAGAAAGACTGACTTTGTAATCGTAATTGCTGTAAATAAATGAAGTGTTTGAGAACAATTTGCTGTTGATAATGCTGTTCCATCGTACCGTTGCTGTTGTATTTCCCCAATCCGTAGCAAAAGTATTTCCTAATCCCAGAACATCTCTTCCAAAATATCCCGAAACATACAAGCGATTGTTATCATTAATCTGATAATTTGCTTTTAAATTTAAATCATAAAAATAAAGCTTACTGTCTTTAAAATCATCAGTAGCTTTCAGGAAAACATCGGCATAAGTTCGTCTCCCTGAAACAATGAAAGAAGATTTCTCTTTCTGAATCGGTCCTTCTACGCTCAGCCGGCTGCTGATCAAACCAATTCCTCCATTAATGTTATAATCTTTGTTGTTTCCGTCTTTCATTTTTACATCCATCACCGAAGAAAGACGACCACCGTATTGCGCAGGGCTGTTTCCTTTGATGATACTCGCATCTTTCAGGGCATCGCTATTAAATGTGCTGAAAAATCCCAACAAATGTGATGCGTTGTAGACAGGCGCTTCATCCAGTAAAATTAAATTCTGATCGGTTGCGCCTCCTCTTACACTGAATCCGCTGCTGCCCTCGCCGTTGCTTTTGATTCCCGGTAAAAGCTGAATGGTTTTCAAAACATCTTTCTCACCAAATAAAACGGGAAGTTTTTCTATGCTTTTGATGCTCAAAGTTTCTGTTCCCATCTGAGCAGAAGTCAGGTTTTTATCTTTTTTCACTGCAGAAATGACAACTTCATCAATCTGTGCAGTTCGTTCTGTTTCCTGAGAAAGAATTAAATCTAATTTTACATTCTGATCAAGCTGAACCTTCTGTCTGTAAGCTTCATAACCTCCATATGCGACAGCAACTGTATAATTTCCCTGCGGAAGCGACAGTGAGTAAAAGCCATATTCGTTGGCAACGACACTCACACCGGGATCTTCTTCTACTTTTACGGTTACTCCGATGAGAAGCTCACCATTTTTTCCGTCTCTTACTGTTCCGCTGATCGTCCGTCGTTCCTGGGCAAAAGCTGTAATGCTGAAAACCGAGAGCCCGATCGTGGCAAAAATTCTACAATAGATTGCTTGCATTCTTCAATGTTTATTAGAAATAGTTTTTTAAAAAAATAAAAGCCTAAAGATAAGCTTAAATTAAGTGGACCTGAAAGTGAATAAACGGATAATTGGGTTTTAAATTGTCTTTGTTTGTGTGAAATCTTGTTCACAAAAAAATTCCTCACTTTAAAAATGAGGAATTTGAAAGTATCTTAAAAAGAACTTACGTTAATTCTTAATATGCTTTGCCACCTTTTCTTCCAAATCTTCCAGATTAAAAGGCTTTGCGACATAATCATCAGCTTGTGCGCTTTCTGCGAGAGCAACAATATCATTATTTGCTGTCACATAAATGACAGGGATATTTTTGTACTGTTCGTGACTTTTTAAAAGTCTGGTTGCTTCCACTCCGCCGATATTGGGAATCCAGTTATCCATCAAAATGACATCCGGCTCAAACTGAGAAACTTTTTGTATAATGTCATGTGACGTCTCTGAAATTTCGACATTATAACCGCCTTCTTCAAAAATGATACTGATCACTTCAAGAATAACTTTATCGTCATCAAAAATCAAAATCTTCTTTCTGTCCATATATTTATTATTGTTTTAATTTTAAATTATTTATTTGTAGCTAACTTATTTATGTGTTCTGCCAAATCTTTCGGTACGATCAGCAAATCGTAATCTACCCGCTCAACCGCCTGTCTTGGCATATAATCAACTTCGGCAGATGCCGGATCCTGAATCCAGACTTTTCCTTTATTTTTTCTGATGTAATTGAGACCTTCCACTCCGTCTGCATTAGCACCCGAAAGAAGAACTCCTACCAATCCCTCACCGAAAGTTTCAGCAGCAGATTTGAAGGTGACATCTATCGAAGGTCTTGAATAATTCATCTTTTCTGAGCTATCAAGAGACATCGTTTTTTTATTTTCAAACAGCAAATGATAGTCTGCAGGAACTATATAAATCTTATTGTTTTCAATTTCAGTTTTATCCTCGACTTCGATGACTTCCAAGACCGTAAACTGCTGTAACAATGTGGGAAGAATGCTTGTAGAATGTGCTTTTCTGTGAACCACCAGCAAAACCGGAAACCCCAGATTCTCATCCAGATTTTTAATCATTTCCAGAATAACCTGCAGACTTCCGGCAGATCCTCCGATCGCTACTAATTCAGTTTTACGTATTGATGTTTCCATGACGGCAATTAGTTATGATCTACTTTTTTCCAGATTTTCTGATCCTCAATCTGATGATAGAATTTATCTAAATTTGAAAAGCGCAGGGTTTCTTTTGAGCCTAAAGCCAGAAATCCGAGATTTTCCAGACTTGCATCAAAAAGATTAAAAACCCTTTCCTGTAAAGCTTTTTCAAAATAGATCATTACATTTCTGCAAATAATCAGCTGAAAACTGTTAAACGAACTGTCGGATACCAGATTGTGGGTAGATAAAATCAGTTTTTCCTGAAGACTTTTATCAAACCTTACGCTGTCATAATTTGCAGTATAATAATCTGAGAAATCTTCTTTTCCCCCAGAAAGCATATAATTTTCTGAATAAATCTTCATTTGATTCATCGGGAAAACTCCTGATCTCGCAGTTTCCAATACTGAAGGATTGATATCTGTAGCGTAGATCAGACATTTATGATAGAGATTGGCTTCTTTCAGTAAAATTGCCATCGAATATGCTTCCTCACCCGTAGAACAGCCTGCAACCCAAATCCGGATCAGAGGATATGTTCCCAGCTGAGGCAAAATTTCTTCTCTCAGCTTTTTGAAAAAAATTGGGTCCCGAAACATTTCCGTCACATTTACCGTAATTTCTTCAATGAAATGTTTGAGATAATCAGGATCATTGATAATGGTATACCGTAATTCTGCAAAGCTTGTGAAGCGGTCTATCAGACAGATACGATTGACTCTTCGCTTGAAAGACGCTCTGCTGTACAAAGAAAAATCGTATCCGTACAAATCGTACACATCTTTGATCAGATATTCTATTTCTTCATCTTTTACGATACTTGGTTCCAGCATTTTAAGACAGTTTTTCTATTGCAGTTAATAATTTGTCTACATCAATCGGTTTTTTTACATAATCCTGAGCTCCTGCATCAAGACATTTCTGCCGGTCTTCTTCCATCGCCTGAGCCGTCACTGCAATTACCGGAATATGTTGTATTGAAGAGGTCTGACGAATGATTTTCAAAGCTTCGTATCCATCCATTTCAGGCATCATCATATCCATCAGTACCACTCCGATTTCGGGATCATTTTTTAAAACCTGAATTGCTTCCTGCGCCATTGTACAGGTTTCCATTCTGAAACCACGGGCTTTCAGGGTCAGTTTTAAGGCAAATATATTCCGTGGATCATCATCCACAATCAAAATTTTCTTCTTCATAAAAATCTCGGATTAACTTTCATACAGCCATACCCGAAGCAGGGAGAGCAGCTGATCTATATCTACAGGTTTTGTAATGTAATCTGATGCACCTGCAAGAATACATTTGTCACGATCACCGATCATCGATTTTGCAGTTACAGCAATAATCGGAAGCCTCTTGAACTTCGGCATTTTTCTGATTTCCTGAATGGTCTCATATCCGTCCATATTCGGCATCATCATATCCATCAAAACTACATCTACATCTGGATGTTCTTTGATCTGCTCTAGAGCCTGAACACCGTCCATCGCTAAAACAACTTCTACCTTATACTTTTCCAAAGCTTTCGTTAAAGAAAAGATATTCCGGACATCATCATCGGTAATCAGGATTTTCTTCCCGCTAAGAACTTCTGTCAATGAACCTAAGGTTTTGTTCCTGATGGTTTCCACCGAAGTGTTTTTTTCTTCGACTAGGTGTAAAAATAATCCTACTTCATCTAAAATCCTTTGATAAGAATGCGCAGTTTTCACTACGATTGAATCAGCATATTGCTTGATTTTAAGTTCTTCTGATGTCGAGAGATTCCTTTCTGTAAAAATAATGATCGGCAGATTTTCTAATCCTTCGTAACTTTTGATAGATTCAATAATTTTATAGGCATTCCTTCTGTTTGCACCGATGTCTAAAATCACACAGTCTACCCCATCAGTATTAAAAGCTCTCACACTGTCTTCTACATTGTCTTCCACTGATAAAGAGATATCAAAGTTGCTCAGGAAATATGACAGAGCACTTGCGTGTTTGGCATTTTCTTCTACAATCAAAACTTTTTGCGGTGATTTTTTCAGTGCATCCTCAATTTTTTTGAAAACATCCGTCATCTGTTCCATAGCAACAGGTTTATTAATGAAATCAATAGCTCCTTTCATCAGACTTTCCTGTTTTACATGAAGTGATGACATCATATGTACAGGAATTGGTTTTGTCTGCGGATTTGATTTGAGTTCTTCCATCACCTTCCAGCCATCTTTTACAGGAAGCTGTACATCCAGTAAAATGGCTGCAGGACGGTACTGCATTGCAGCAGATAACGCCTGATCACCACGCACGACCACGATGCCTTTGTATTTGTTCATCCTTGCAAATTTCAATAATGCTTTGGCAAAATTGGTATCGTCTTCAATGATTAAAATAACTTTATCATCTTTCGAAATATTTTCCCGGTCGTCATCCACATCTTCGGGAATTTCTAAAATATGGGTTATTTCTGAAATTTTATGCTCATCAGAATCAATAATATGTTTTATTTCTTCTACATCTTCAAGAATGACATTAACTAAATTCTGATCAGAATAATTTACATTTGAGTTTGTATAGCTTACCTTCAGTTTCTCACTGATCGGGATGATGAGACTAAATTCACTTCCCTCACTGACCTTACTTTTGAGGTCTAAGTAACCGCCGAGTAATTTTGCAATTTCACGGCTGATAGACAATCCTAAACCTGTTCCGCCAAATTTACGCTGTGTAGATCCATCGGCTTGCTGAAAGGCTTCAAAGATTATTTTCTGCTTATCTTCCGGAATTCCGATACCGGTATCTTTTACAGAGAAAATGATGAAATCTTTATTTTTCGGATCTTTTTTGATGTTTAAGGCTACACTTCCTTCTTTGGTAAATTTTAAAGCATTCGACAAAAGGTTTCTCAAAACCTGATCCAAACGCAAACGATCTGTTTCAAGGCTTTTTTCCAAACCATCTTCGATATTGATATGAAAATCAATTCCTTTTTCTTTGACTAACGGATTCATCAAATTTTTCAGATCTTTCACTACTTCATCAATCTCAACATTCTGATATTCCAGAGACATTTTTCCTGATTCTATTTTTGCCAGATCTAAAATCTCGTCAATCAAAGTCAACAGACTGCTTCCCGAACTCTGAATAACTTTCGCCGATTCTATCTGATCTTCATTCAGGTTTTCATCAGGATTTTCAGCCATCAGACGAGACAAAAGAAGGATTGAATTCAATGGTGTTCTCAATTCGTGCGACATATTTGCCAGGAATTCAGACTTATATTGTGTGCTTAAAGCTAATTCTTCCGCTTTTCTTTGAATCTCGATATTTCTTTCGGCAATCAGCTGATTTTTTTCTTCAAGTAGTTTCGATCTTTCTTCCAGCTCGGTATTGGTCTGCATCAGTTCTTCCTGCTGTACTTTCAGCTCTTCCTCCGAAGCCTGAAGTTTTTGAGTCTGAGCTTCCAGTTCTGTATTCAGGTTTTCCAGCTCAGAGTGCTGCACTTGTAATTCTTCAGACTGTGCCTGAGTTTCTTCAAGCAACCGCTGCTCTTTTTCACGACTTCTCGCTGCGCGTATGGCAATGGCAATATTTCTACAGCTTTCAACAAAATATTCGATTTTATCCTGATCAAAATTTTGGTTTGAACTTACTTCCAGAACTCCAACCGTAAGTCTGTCTGATATGACAGGAATCAGAAGAATCGCATTGATTTTCACCTTACTGCTTGCAAAAGTAACTGCAAAATCATTTTCATCTAAATCATTGTAAACTTTAGGCTTTTTCTGAACAAAAACCTGTCCCACCATTCCTTCGCCGGGTGCAAAAAACTGTTTCATTGTGCTTTCCAAACCAAAAGAACCGGTGAGCTTTAATTTTTCTTCATCAATAAGATAAATTGCACCATTAATACAGCTTGCATATTCTACCAGCTGATTGAGTGCATCATTACTGATCTGTTTTACAGATTTATTCCCAACAAGAGCTTCATTCAATAAAGCCAGACCTTTCTGTCTCCAGTCGCTTTTATTAATCTCATCAAAGGATTTTTTGAGAGATTCTGTCATATGATTGAGGGATTCTACCAGATCACCGAGATCATCTGCAGAATCATCTGTGAGCTTCTGACTGTAATCGCCATTGGCAACACGGTTGGCAACCTGCTGAATGACACTTACTCTTCTTGAAATTTCAATATCTTTCTGTTTCAGTTCTTTTTCCAACTTATCTCTGCGAAGCAAATCGTTACGCAATTTTATATAGAAAAAAACAGTTACCACTATTGCTGCTAAAGATGAAAAAATAATAAAAAGTACTGTGGTTTTTGATGAGCTGTCCAGATCTTCATTCTTTCTAGCCAGTTCATTCTCTTCAAATTTCACAAAATCCTGCACCAGAGAGCGGCATTTATCCATATAGATTTTGCTCATTTCTATCTGTTGCTGAGTCATTTCCAGACCCTTCCGTCTGTTTGCTACAAACAGCTTCAGATTGTTGATATTGGCATCTACATTTTTTTCCAGACTTTCGAGACGTGAGAGCTGAGAAGGATCTGTAATTTCCAGTGCTCTTACGCGCGCAACAGATTTAGAATATTCCTGAAGACTGGCATTGTAAGGATCTAAAAAACTTTCTTTTCCGGTAAGCTGATAGCCACGGTTTCCGGTTTCTGCATCCAGAAGCGCTATCAAAACATCTTTCACAGCCGTGACAGATCTTCTGCTTTTGGAAACACTTTCACGATGATTCATCTGATTTTTGATGCTCCAATAGGAAGCGACCGAGCTCGCTATTAAAATAAGTAAGGAAAAACCAATCCCAAACTGAAGGTTTTTTATGACTTTTTTTGGCATAAAATTAATTTAATGGTAATGTAAAATAAAACGTGGAACCCTCTTCCAGCTTGCTGGAAAGACCAATCGTTCCGTGATGCTGCTTGATAATTTCTGCACAGATATACAGACCGATACCCATCCCCTGAAATTGTACGGATGATTCTTCGACACGGTAAAATTTACGAAAAACGGCTTCCTGCTTAAAATCCGGAATTCCGATCCCGAAATCTGTAACGCTCACCTTTACTTCTTCATCATCTACAAATGTGGTGACAATGACCTGATTGTTTTCAGGTGAATATTTAATAGCATTGGTCAAAAAATTGATCAAAACCTGCTCAATGCGTATAGCATCAAAAGAAATGAGCTGGTTTATTTTACCGATATGCCGTTCTATTTTCACATTCGGATTATCATGTGTCTGCAAAATGGTGTCGATGGTATTGTGAATAAGTTTTTCAAGATCTGCCGGCTTTTTATTGATTTTCAGCTTGCCATTTTCAATCTTGGAAACATCGAGTAAATCGGTGATCAGTGTATTTAATTTTTCAATCTGATCCAAAGCTTTCGTTACAAAAATAGCTTCCGTATTTTCAGTATTGAGTTTCAGTTTACGGTCGAGCAGCTGCATATAAGCTTTTATGCTTGTCAAAGGTGTTTTCAGTTCGTGGCTTGCGATACTGAGAAATTCATCTTTTTCTTTTTCTACTTTTTTCTGATCTTCTATATCTGTGAATGTTCCTACCCAGTTTTTCACTTTTTCATCCTGATAAACGGGTGACATTCTCAGCAGATGATAGCGATAATCTCCGGAATCAAGATTTTTAATCCTGATCTCCATTTCCAAAGGTTTTCCTTTTTTTCTGCATCTCTGAAATTCTTCTTCGATATTAAGATCGTCAGAATGTGTTTCCGGAAAGTGCTGATCAGATTCTGAATATTCAAACCATTTTTTGTTGACAAAGTTGACGATCCCATCCTGATTTAATGTGAATGCAATCTGAGGCAAAGCTTCCAGCATGAGGTGAAAATGCTCAATTTCAGACTTCATAGAAACCTGAGCTTCCCTTCTCCCTTTCACTTCAAGTTCCAGACTTTCCTGTGTTTTTTTCATGGCAAGATTATTTTCCTGCAGATTGTAGAAAGTTTTTACTTTGAGCATCAGAATTTCAGGATCTATAGGCTTGGTCACATAATCCATCCCGCCAGAACTGTATCCGCGGGTAATAAATCTCTTTTCTGTATTGACTGCAGATAAAAATATGATGGGAATTTCTTTTGTCTTGCTGTATCCTGCAAAAGTTTCTGCTACCTCAAAACCATCCATTCCCGGCATTTGTACATCCAAAATAATCAGTGCATAATTATTTTTCAGTGCTTTACCCAATGCTTCTTCACCAGAATTGGCAGTATCAACCTGAAAATCTTTCGATTCTAAGAGTTTTTTTAGCGAATAAATATTGTTCTGGTTATCATCGACAATTAAAATCATAAAACGTAAAATAATCTTTTGCAGAGGGTGTTTTCCTCAGCTACCAAAAATACTCACAAATTTTCAAAAAACAGTTTATTATTTAAAAATATTGAATTTTTAAACTGGTAAAGATTTATATTGATAGTGATAATATTTATACGTTGAATTATATTTAATATTACCTGAAATACCACAAAACCTATTTTTTTCATATAAACAGATCCAATTCTTATAATATATAGTAAAAACTAAAATCTGATATGTGGTAAATAGTTGAGAAAAATGGCATATTTATTCTATTGTCTGAAGCAAAATCATAAAAATTATGAATTACAAAGAAGCTGTAAAGCACAAAAAAGAAGCATTGGATCAAGCTGACGAATCATTATTAAAATTATATCACATAGTGATCACCCCGGCAAATACTGATGAAAGTTATAAATATATCGAAGATTTTACGAAAAACCCTGAAGCTTTTGATGACGAAAGCTGTAAAAAGTATTGTACCAACGACGAATTTGAGGTGGTGAGTTTTAAAAAAGAAAAATGATCTAATCTAAAAGCTCTGATGAATTATTCTTTATTTTATTAATTACGGGATTCGCATACATCGATAAAAACCCTGTCTTTAGTAATTTATCCCCGATATCGATGCGTAGTTCAAGCCTTCGTTCAAAGAGCTGTTTTTCTTTCTCTGTATACTTTTCTGAAAATCTGTTTGTTTCATTTAAAATATCATACGCTATATAGTTGGTGGGCCAAAGCCTGTAATTTTGTATAACAGAGTCGTCTATAATCTGTGCAATTGCCTGAAGTTGCTTATTTTTATTATCAAAGTTGCTGAAAACATCATCCAACTCACGATCGATTACATTCCCTGCATGTAGGTGAATGCGCTTTTTCTGTCCCAATACTCCACTCATCATGGTGGTAAAATCTTCATCTTTGGTTTTTATATATATTTCGTCTTTCTGTTTTGCTATTAACTGCGGCATTTTCAATACGTCAGTAGGATCATATTCGTATGAGATTGACAAAGGAACTATTTTAAGATCTCTGAAAAAAACAGGAAGCGATGTTTTATGTGATGCCATTGCGAGCATTTTTAAAACCCCTTGCTGCGTTGCATCGTTACCGTCTTTTGTACGTCCTTCACGCTGTGCAATCCATACAGAACGGTTTTCAGATTTTAAAAGCTGAAAAATATATTCAGACATCAATTGAGAACTTTTCAACTGCTCACGCAATGACAAGCCTCTCTGAACCAAAAAATTACGATTCAGTTTAGCAAGAATATGCAGGAAATTTTGCTGAACAAGGTTATCACCGATTGCAGATGATGTCATAATGTACTCTTTCTCTAAAAGCACCAGATTAAGCAATGACGTATCTAAAACAATATCCCGATGGTTGGATACAAAAAGGTAAGATGTATTTTTATCAAGTTTATCAAATCCTGAATTCGTAAGTCCCTGAGAACTTGTTTCCAGGATTTTACGGATGGTATGCGAAATAAAATTTTTCTGAAAATCGTAGATCGAATGTGTGTGCTTTAACTGATCTGACCATATTTTATCATCAACATCAGGAAAGGTAAAATTCATCAGTGCTTTCAGCATTGGATGGCGGATTATACTTTGCACGGCATCATTGACCTCATGGTCATCAAAAGACCTGATCTCATCAAACTTCGACATTGAATTACTAACTTTTTATTACAGTCTGCAAAAGAACAAAAAAAATTTGAACACTGCATGTTAAGTTTAATAGATTAATATATCGCAAATTGGAATACGTTTTGTTTAGTGTATCTATCTGAATCAATAATCGATGGAAAAAAACAACTCTCGCCCGAAGAACAACCGCAAAAAATGGTTTTTGGGAATTACTGCAACGATCCTTCTGCTTTTGGCAATATTTCCTTTTGCGCTTGATTTTTATTTACAGAAAAAACTTCCGGATCTCGTCAACAAAAAAACGCCTTATAAATTAGAATTAAAAAACTTTGATCTAAGTCTGATATCGGGAGACTTCAGTGCGACAGATCTTAAAATTTCCACTAAAAATCCTGACGACAGGAAAATCACTCAGATAAAAGGAAATATTAAAAAAATAGTTATTAAAGACTTTGGGGTATGGAAAGCTATTTTCAATAAATCTTATCATGCCGACCAGTTCCTTCTTTATGATTCTGATGTACAGGTGCGCCTTGCTCCAAAATCCGTCAAAGAAAAGAAATCTTCTAAGAAAACAGATATTCATCTTAACAATATTGTTTTAAGCAATGTTTTTGCAGACATTATAAATGCTGACGGAAAACCTGTTTTTACCGGACGAAACATTAATGTAAAGCTGAAAGACATTCACCAGAATAAAGATGATGCAAAAATTCCTTTATCATTTAAAGAATTTAAGATTGATGCGCTGGATGTAAAAATTGGGGTAAATGACTTTTATCAAATCAATTCTGATAAAATTTTTGCCGCCAACAAAACTTTAGACCTCAGAAAATTTCATCTTGTTCCTATTCAGAGTCCGGAAAAATACAATTCAAAAAATGTTTTTGATTTTTCTTCGGAGCGTCTTTTGGCGACCGATTTTAGTATCAGCAAGGATTCACTGATCGTATCAGATATTATCTTCACCCAACCAGATTTGAAGGTAACCTCTACAGGAAAAAATATCGTGGAAAAAGAAAAAAATCCTCAAGAGATCGAAATGAAGATCAGCATGAAGAACATTAATTTTCAGAAAGGAAAAATTGTTGTTTTACAGGCAGACAAAGATAAAACTGCTTCGGTTGATAATTTTAATTTTAAATTAAGCAATATCGTGTTTGATAAAAATACGGTAAAAGAAAAAATTCCATTCAGATTTACCAATCATGATATCGAAGCTGATCATATTTATCTCAAAGCAAACAGTCTTCAGGCTGTGAAAATTAAAAAAATATCTTCCAGGAATTCTGATATTTTAATTGAAAAATTTCAGATGACCGCATTGGGAAAAAGTTCGCACAAAGATCTTTTTAATATTGATACGGACGAAATTAAAATCATCAATAATAAAACTAAATATATCGGTCAAAAACTAAACATTCAGCTTGATGGTCTGGAAATCAAAACTCCTGATATAAAAATAATTTCTGCAGGTCAAAAATCAAAACAGAAAAAGTCTGATGCTAAAACTCCGGAATTTGCTTTAAATCTGGGTTTCATTAAAATTTCGAACGGTAAATTTTCTCAGTCTTCTCAGGGAAAAAAGAAATTATCTGTAGGGAAGTTTGATGTTTTGGTCAACCGCATCGTTTCGGGAAACGGATATCTGAAAAACGATTTACCATTTAAAGTCAACAGCCATTCGATCACAGCGCAGAAAGTTTTTCTTGACGCAGGAAAATATTATACTCTGAAAGTCAGTGAAGTAAAAAACACCGGAAAACAAACGGATATGAAAGATCTGCAATATCTTCCTAAATATTCACGGGCAGCATTCAGCAAAGTAATTGCAAAGGAAACCGATTTATACAGCATCACCGTAAAAAGAATCGGAATTACAGATCATCATTCAAAATTTATCAAAAATCCAGTGATTGATATCAGTAAAGTAAATATTGACGGATTAAAATGCAGTATTTATCACGATCTCGCTCCGCCCGATGACAATGCAGCGAGATATCTTTTCAGCAAAAAACTGCGTGATGTAAAGATTCCGATGTTTGTAAAAGATATTCTGATCAGAAATTCTTATCTTACCTATGAAGAAAATGCAGAGAACAGCAATATTCCGGGAAAGCTTACTTTTGACCGTTTCTCTATTGACATCAATAATGTAAACAACGGAAAAATAAAAGGCAGACCAACGACTATCACAGCCGATGCAAATTTTGCTTTTTACGGAACGGCAAATACAACAGTCAAATGGAAATTTGATGTAATGAATCCCAACGATCAGTTTACTATTAACGGAAATATTCAGAAACTTTCTGCAGAAAATGTAAACCTTTTTGTGAGACCATATCTTAATGTAACTCTTGATGGAAACATTGATTATCTTAAATTTGATTATCACGGAACCAATGCAGGAATTGGAGGAAATTTTTATTTCAAATACAATGAAATGTACGTCAATTTCCTCAACAAAAAAGGAAATGAAAGGAAACTTCTGAGCAAAGTCGCCAACTGGTTTGTAAAAAATGAATCTACAGGAGAGCCTGATCATGTGGTGATTGAGAAAAAAAGAGATTCGGACAGAAGCTTCTTTAGCATGTTGTGGCAGGGAATTATGGAGGGTCTTAAGAAATATCTGATCTAAAAAAGAGAAAATATGATCAGGAACATATGGAAATATAAAATATTTATTTTAAATTTGTAACCTTATACTGTTTTTTGATAGTATAAATTTTTTTTCATCATTTGTGTTTTTAAGCCTTCTCTTTTTGAGAGGGCTTTTTTGTTTCATATACGATACTGCTGCAATCGTATTTCTTACTGACTTTTCCGGAAATCTAATGTGTTTTGGTCTTATTGTTGAAGAATAAATCACATAAATTCTTATAATTATGGCAAAGCATATTATAATTGTGGGTGGCGGATTTGCCGGTGTACACATGATCAAATCTTTGAAAAACGACTCCAGATTCCGGATAACATTGGTTGATAAAAACAATTATCATTTTTTTCCACCTCTGATCTATCAGGTTGCGACTTCATTCATACAGGCTTCAAATATAAGTTATCCTTTCAGAAAAATGATTTCTGATTATGATAACGTACATTTCCATATGGGTAGCCTGATAAGGGTAGATCCTGAAAATAAAAGCATTGAGACCGATACAGGAATTCTTTCTTATGATTATCTGGTATTGGCTTTGGGTACGGAGTCAAATTTTTTCGGGATGGAAAACGTACAGAGATGCAGTCTCCCGATGAAAAACATAGAAGAAGCTCTTTATGTCCGGAATCATATGCTTCTTACCTTAGAAGAAGCTGCCAGAAATAAAGATATCCGGATCGCTCAGCGGTTACAGAATATTGTCATTGCAGGTGGCGGTCCTACCGGTGTAGAACTGGCAGGAATGATCGCCGAAATGGGTAAGTATATTGCCGAAAAAGAGTATCCGGAAATGAAACTGAGCCTTTCAAGCATTTACCTCATCGATGCGCTTCCTTCCCTACTCTCACCCATGAGTAAAATGGCTCAGAAAACTGCCTATGATAAATTAAAAGAATTGGGTGTAAAAATTATTTTAAATGTGTCGGTTAAAGATTATACCGATAATAAGGTAATACTTTCGGACGGGAAATTTATTGAAACCGAAACACTTATATGGACTTCAGGAGTGATCGGACGTGAAGTTCCGGGGCTTCCCGAGGAAAGCATTGTAAAAGGCAGAAGAATTGCCGTTGATGCTTTTAATAAGGTAAATCACACAGACGACATCTTTGCAGTCGGTGACATCTGTCTTCAGTTAACTGATGAAAAATTTCCCAAAGGTCATCCGCAGCTCGCACAGGTTGCCATTCAGCAGGCGAAAAATTTAGGCGCAAATTTTAAGAGAATGGAAAAGTCTGAAAAACTGAATTCCTTTCAATATAATGACAAAGGAAGTATGGCAATCATATCAAAATTCAACGCGGTGGTTGATCTTCCGAAATTCTCTTTCAACGGATTTTTTGCGTGGCTTACCTGGCTTTTTATACATGTCATTCCATTGGTAAGTTTCAGAAGCAAAATACGGCTGGCTCTTGATTGGTTTAGATTATTTATTACTAACAACCCTTCTATCAGGATGATTTTGTACCCAAAAAGAAATACGAAAGACGAATAAATTTACTTGAAGTTAATTTTAATATAATCTTTAAAACAATTAATTATTATCAAATTGTCTATTACAAAGGAATAAAGTATCTTGCCTCAAAAACAGGAAACATCCTTAAAACTCACAATTTTATATGATTAATTTGTATCGTAAAACAGCTCTTATCGAAGGAGTTTCTTATTTGATCTTGCTCTTTATTGCAATGCCCTTGAAATATATTTTCAATATTTCTGAAGCTGTAAAGTATTTTGGCTGGATTCACGGAGTTCTGTTTCTTGTATTTGCGGTTATTCTTTTAGCGGCAGCAATAAAATATAAGTGGACTCTAAAAAGAATTGCCATTTATTTAATCGGTTCCGTTTTACCTTTCGTACCATTTTATCTTGATAAAAGATTAAAGAAAGAATACGAGAATAAATAATCTCATTTCTTTGATAATTTTAAATATATAAAACAGCCCCGATTCTCTTGTGGTCTGAATTTTGAATTTGTTTAATAAAATTACCAATCAACAAATACAAAATATTATGTACAAGAAAATTTTGGCAGGACTTGGCGGTGCAATTGCGCTAAACATCCTTCACGAGACCATCAGGAAGAATTTCAGTAATGTGCCACACATCAATGAAGTGGGTGAAGAAGCGATTCTAAAACTTACTGATAACACACCCATCAACATTACAGGAGAAAACAATCTGTACGCAGCAACATTAGTCGGCGACGTCTTGAGTAATGGCTTGTATTATGCCACTACAGCAACAAAAAACGATCTTACTTCTGGTTTGCTTGCCGGAGTTGGAGCCATTGCACTTCCAAAAAAGCTAGGACTTAATGATGAACCTGTTGCTGAAAATACTCAGAAAAAACTGATGACTGTAGGATATTATATTTTTGGTGCGCTGGTTACCAAATTTATCTATGACAGAATAAAATAAGAATAAAGCTTACTTAATTCAAAATAAAAACTCGGTTACATATAACCGAGTTTTTTATATTTTAATTTTAAATCTAATTCTAAGCTGAATAGGCAGATCTGTTGAGGAAAATATTTTTTCCGGAAATCTTATTTTTTGTTAAACTGTAAATAATCTCCACAGAAAAACTCGAAAGCTCGTACAAAACGTATCGTGAATTGCTCACTGTGTTCTCGTTAATCATCCTGCCTTGTGATAACACCATGTTATATTGCATCTCATCCGGCAGATTTGTAAATTCGTAGTAAGAAATATCCATAGTTGTTTTTTTTAATGATTAAATCAATTATTGATTAGGTATATACAATTTGTTTACCAAATCTTAAGAAATCTTAAAAAACTGACATAAATATTTTCAAACGGAAATCTTTTTTAAATTTCTACATAATATTTGATGCTTTGAGACTGAAATAAAAAGTGCTTCCTACTCCGATTTCGCTCTTTACAGAAATTTTTCCGCCCTGAGCTTCTATAAATTCTTTGCTGATGCTTAGACCTAAACCCGTACCTTCAGTTTTTGTTCCGGGAATTCTGAAATAACGGGTAAAAACTTTGTCCAGATACTGCTCTTCTATTCCGTATCCCTGATCTTTTACAGAAAATTTGATCTGATCGTTATCATTTTCTACATTGATTTCTATAATGGAATTTTCGTACGAATAGCGAATTGCATTTGAAACAATATTACTGAGAACCCATGAAGTTTTTTCGTAATCGGCATTTACAAACTCAACATTTGGATCGATATGAGATTGAATGGTCATCTTTTTATAATCTGCTGCAGATTTGTTTGCTGCAATCACACCTTCAACCATCTGATTAATGTCAGAAGGTCTTATATTCAACTGCACCACTCCGGTTTCCAATTGTGTGAGATTAAGGAGTTCGCCTGTGATTTTCAGTAGTCTTAGAGTATCTTCTTTTATACCCACTACCAATTTTTGCTGTTCTTCATTAAGATTTCCTATTCTCTTATTTTCAAGCAACTGCACTCCCATTTGAATAGATGAGATCGGAGTTTTAAACTCATGAGAAACCGTTCCCATAAAATGAGTTTTTGCAAGATCAAGTTCTTTGAAAGGAGTTACATTTCTCAGCATAATTACCTGCCCGATAAAACGTTTATCATCTTCTCCGGTTGGGAGAACATTAATGTCTAAAATTTCTTTTTCAAAGTAGTTTTCTTTCCCTTCCACAAAAATTTTCAATAATTCTGAATCGTTTTTTTTCTGAGCCTTCGGATCGATGATTTCTCTGATAAGATCTCTTACCAAATCATTTCCTACGGCAACATCCTGAATGAGTTTTCCTACGAACTGGTCTTTTTTCAGTCCGCTTATTTTTAAAGCTTCATCGTTGACAAAAAGAACCTTTCTGTCTTCATCGATTCCGATTACCGCATCGTGCATATTATCAATCAAAGTTTCGATGCGTTTTTTTCCTTTTAAGATTTTATCGAGTCGGCTTTCAGAATATTCCTGAAGTTTTTCTGCCATTGTATTGAAAGATTTTGCCAGTTCCCCAAACTCACTGTTTCCTTCAAATCGTACTCTTTCTCTATAATTCTGTTTTGCAATCTGATGGATACTGAAGGTAAGCTCACGAATGGGATTGGCAATATTGGAAGGAAGATTGACCATCAGAATAAATGCAACCAGAAAACACAGAGTTCCGGCAATGGAAATTACGGCAATTGCATTTTCTGCCGTAGTGTTGGCAATTCCGCTTTTGACCTGAATGGCATTCATATTCAGCTGCATCAGTTCGGCAATATCTTTTCTGATAACAGATTTAAGATTTTGATCCCGGGGATTTTTATTTAAATCTGAAAAATGGCTGATAATATTCATTGTTGCTTCCTTCTCCCCGATTTCCGTGATGTTGCGGCTTTGAAGGTTCAGGTTTTTTTGAAATTCTTTTACGGCAAAAGACGGTTGCTTGTCTATTTCCTCAAGAGACAAAAGCATATTTCTGGAATACTGCAGCGTATTGTAATTGGCAACAAGTATATTCTGCGTATCTTTTTTAAGCTGATAAATAAACCAGCCGCCAAGTGCAGAAAGTATGATAATCATTAAAAACAGAAGACCGACTCCTGCATTAAGCTTAGTTTTTATTTTCATCAGGACAAAATTACTAAATCTACATTTTGTTTTGAAAGTCTTTTGAGCAACGAATTGAAAGTATCTGTCGCAAGAATAATTCTCCAGATATCAATATGGGGTTTTCCGATGCAGACGGTGGTGATCTTTCTTTCATCACATTGTTCCATGATGGTCATTGCAACATTTTTACTTTGAATTTTAATAATTTCTGCTCCCAATTCGGTAGCTAATCGAAAATTATTGATCAAATGTCTCTGTTTATTAAGCGCAATCCTGTCAGGAGATTCTCTGGGAGTCTGTACGTAAAGCAAAAACCATTGACTGTTGTAATAATTGGCAAGTCTTGCTGTTTTTCTAATCACATTTTTCGCAGTAATTTCGTTTGAACCTATACAGGCAAGAAATCTTTCTTTTTTTAAAACTTTTCCGGTTACAATTTCAGTCTCTACCTTTCTGGTAACCTGAGAAGCAACTTCTTTTAAAGCCAATTCGCGAAGCTGAAGTATATTTTCATTTTTAAAAAAATTGCTTAGAGCAGATTGTATTTTACTCTGATCATAGATTTTACCTTCTTTTAATCTGGAAATCAATTCATCTGCGGTAAGGTCGATATTTACCACCTCATCTGCAGCAGAAAGTATGGTATCCGGAATTCTCTCGGTGACTTCTATTCCCGTTACTGCTTTTACTTCTTCGTTGAGACTTTCAATATGCTGAATGTTGACGGCACTGATTACATTGATTCCTGCATCTAAAATCTCCATCACATCCTGCCATCTTTTTTTGTTTTTGCTTCCCTCAATATTGGTGTGAGCAAGTTCGTCTACAATGACAATTTCGGGACGGAGCACAATTATTGCCGGAACATCCAGCTCTTCCAGCTCTTTCCCTTTATAAAACAGTTTTCGTCTTGGAATAACAGGTAACCCGTGAAGTAAATTGTGGGTTTCTTTACGGTTATGGGTTTCTATGTAGCCAATTTTTACATCAATTCCGTTTTGCAGGAGAACGTGAGCTTCCTGCAGCATTCTGTAGGTTTTTCCGACACCGGCGCTCATTCCGATGTAGATTTTCAGTTTTCCCCGCTTTGATGTATTGATGAGCTGCAAAAACTCTTGTGCTGATTTTCTGGGTTCATCCATTTTAAGAATAAATAAAGTTTACAAAATCTCCCTGTAAAAAATAACAGGGAGATTTTTATTAATTTAAAATGAAACTGCAATTGCCGTGACAGCAGTAAGACTGTTACCAGAGATTTCTTCGTTTCTCTTCATAAAAATAGCATCTTTACTGTTTAGATTACGGATTTCAGTTCGCCATACAAGATTGGGCAAAATCTGATAATCGGCATTTAAAGAATATCCGAATGTCTTAAAACCATTTTCTGATCCTGTTGAGATAATAACCCCTTTTTCATCCTCATAATACTCTCCTCTTGCGGTGATGCTGAATTTTTCTGTAGGAGAATATTTAGCAATCAAAACCGGAGTGTACCAAATGTTGTACTGTTCACTTCCTTTCGATTTTTGTTCAGCTCCAATATCAAATCCTGCTGTAATTCCTATCTTTTTACTGATCTGATAAATTCCGTATAAATTATGAAAATATCGCATTTGTCTTAGACTGTCGGGTTTATCATTTCCTATAAAAGATCCGCTGTTCAATGTCAGTTTTTCATTGGGTTTAAAAGTCAGCTGATGCCCGAAAGCAGGTGTGGAATTACCGTCAACTCTCTGAATTCTCTGCCATCCGTTGAGAAGCAATCCGCTTAGAAACCATTTACCACTTGGTGAATTGTATGAAATCTTTGCCCCGGTTTCGAAATAAGGAGAATTATCCGCAAAAAGGCTTCTTGTTAAAGTCCAGTTATCTTTTCCTATAGCACTTTCGAAGCCAAGATGGGAAGGGAAAATTCCTGCATCTATCCACAAATCATGCTTTTTTGAGATTTTAAATCCTGCATTAGCTTCATAGATGTTTTTCATGACACCCTGTTCCGCAACATAATTTGCGTTCATATAAGTTCCTGCGGCAATTGCAACATTTGCACGAATTTGATCTGTATTGTATCCTGCTTTAATGAAAGCAAGATTAACATTCACTTCATTATTCCGGTTGTGACTGTACACAAATGACGGACGCGTATTGTTTTTAGGATTATTAAAATCTGCCTGATAATAAACTTCTGCGTAACCGCTTATGGTAAGAGGTTTTTTAAGCGAATCGTTCTGGGCTTTTGCTGAGACACTTACTATCGCTAAAAGTCCAAATATTATTTTTTTCATTAAGTTCTAAATTAAGTATTTTTTAATTATTTTTTTGATATTACTTTTTGGTAATTTGATCGAGTGCAATATTCAGTTTGAGAACGTTGATTTTTTCAGGGCCGAACATACCCAAAAATGGTTTTTCAATATTTTCTTCGATCAGCTGATTGATTTTAGATTCATCAATGTTTCTTATTTTGGCAATTCTTTTTGCCTGAATTTTCGCTGCCTGTACCGAGAAATTAGGATCAAGTCCGCTCCCGCTTGCTGTTACCAGATCTGCAGGAATCTGAGATTTTACAAGTCCTGGATTTTTGATCATCAAAGTATCAATGCGGGATTGCACCTGCTGAAGATATTCTTTATTGGAAGGACCTTTATTGCTTCCACCCGATCCTGCAGAATTATAATCTACAGCAGAAGGTCTTGATGAGAAATACTGATCTTCAGTAAAAGCTTGTCCTACATTAGAATAGTATTTTTTATTGTTAAACTCCACCGTTTTTCCTTTCCCGTGATTGGGTGCCAACTGAGCCATTGCAAAAACCAAAGCAGGATAAACAACAGCAAAAAGTATAATGCACATTGCCGTTAATTTTATGGCAGGTAAAATATGTTTTTTCATTTTTTATAAGTTTTAAAAGAATAATGAAACTAAAAGATCGATAATTTTAATTCCAATAAATGGAATAATAACACCTCCAAGTCCGAAGATTAGTAGATTACGTCTCAATAAAGCTGAAGCACCAATCGGTTTGTAAGCAACACCCTTTAAAGCCAACGGAATCAGAATCGGGATAATGATCGCATTAAAAATAACTGCTGAAAGAATCGCACTTTCCGGGCTGTGAAGATTCATAATATTGAGACCTTGCAAAGCTGGAATCGCAGTAATAACAGCGCCGGAATAATGGCAAAATATTTCGCAACATCATTTGCAATACTGAATGTAGTTAGTGTTCCTCTCGTCATCAGCAGCTGTTTCCCGATTTCTACAACTTCGATCAATTTGGTAGGATCATTATCCAGATCCACCATATTTCCCGCTTCTTTTGCCGCTTGAGTTCCGCTGTTCATTGCAACACCGACATCTGCCTGAGCCAAAGCCGGTGCGTCATTGGTACCGTCTCCCATCATCGCAACAAGACGACCTTCAGTCTGCTCTTTTTTGATGTAATTCATCTTATCTTCAGGTTTTGCTTCAGCAATAAAGTCATCAACACCTGCTTTCTCAGCAATAAATTTCGCTGTAAGCGGATTATCACCTGTAACCATTACTGTTTTGATACCCATCTTTCTAAGACGATCAAAACGTTCGTTGATTCCGGGTTTGATGATATCCTGAAGTTCGATTACGCCGAGAACTCTTTCGTTTTCAGAAACAACAAGCGGGGTTCCTCCGTTTTGCGAAATTTCTTTTACTTTATCATCAGTTTCCTGTGGAAATGTATTTCCGGCATTCAGAACGATATTTTTTATGGCATCAGTCGCCCCTTTTCGGATCCGGAAGTTTTCGTAATTCACTCCGGAACTTCTTGTCTCTGCTGTAAATTTGATATACTCAGGATTTTCTAATGAATAAGTAGAAGGATCAATTCCAGCCAATTCAACAATTGATTTTCCTTCAGGAGTTTCATCAGTCATTGAACTTAATACGGCAGCTTTTATCAAAGTTTTTTCATCAACATTATTAGATGCATAAAAATGAGTTGCTTTACGGTTTCCAATGGTGATGGTTCCTGTTTTATCCAAAAGAAGAACATCAATATCTCCCGCTGTTTCTACGGCTTTTCCGCTTTTTGTAATGACATTCGCGCGCAATGCTCTGTCCATTCCCGCAATACCGATTGCGGATAAAAGTCCACCGATCGTCGTAGGAATCAGACATACAAAAAGTGAAATAAACGATGCGATCGTAATACTTACATTGGCATAATCAGCAAATGGTTTTAACGTAATACAAACAATGATAAAAACTAAAGTAAATCCTGCCAATAAAATCGTTAGTGCAATTTCGTTGGGAGTTTTTTGTCTTGATGCACCTTCTACCAATGCAATCATTTTATCGAGAAAACTTTCTCCAGGTTGTGTAGTCACTTTTACGACAATTCTGTCCGACAAAACTTTTGTCCCTCCGGTTACAGAACTTTTATCTCCACCTGATTCACGAATGACAGGAGCAGATTCTCCGGTGATGGCACTTTCGTCGATGGTAGCCAAACCTTCAATAATTTCTCCGTCAGATGCGATGATGTCTCCCGTTTCGCAGACAAAGATGTCACCTTTCTGAAGTTTTGCGGAAGAAATAATACTGCCATCACGCAATTTGGCAGGTGTTTCTTCTCTTGTTTTTCGTAGACTGTCTGCCTGTGCTTTTCCTCTCGCTTCTGCGATGGCTTCAGCAAAGTTTCCAAACAGAACGGTAAGCAGCAGAATGATAAATACAGTAAAGTTATAGGCAAAACTTCCCTGAGATTTTTCCCCTGTCAAAGTCCAGATACTTACAATCAGCATAACAAGAGTTCCAATCCAGACCAGAAACATAACCGGGTTTCTGAACATCGTTTTTGGGTTGAGTTTTATAAAAGACTGTACAAGTGCTTCCTGCATCAGTTCTTTTTGAAACAACGATTTATTATTATTCATTGGGATATATTTATTTTTATTTGAAGGTCAAATGCAATCGCTTAATCTTCATTGGTTTTATCTTTCCAATCATGGCAATTTCATTTTAATTTCTTTATCTATTTTATTTCAGTGAAAAATATTCAGCAATCGGACCTAAAGCCAATGCCGGGAAGAATGACAATGCTGCGATGATCGCAATGACTGCGAAAGTCATTAATCCAAAAGTTGAGGTATCCGTTTTCAGCGTTCCTTCGCCTTCAGGAATATATTTTTTCTGAGCCAGTAAACCTGCAATTGCGATGGGACCGATAATCGGTAAAAAACGGCCAAGTAACAGTACAATTCCTGTCGAGATATTCCAGAAAGGATTATTATCGCCTAGACCTTCAAAACCACTTCCATTATTGGCGGCAGATGAAGTAAATTCATATAAAACTTCACTGAAACCATGAAAACCAGGATTATTGAGCGTACTTGTTCCCACATCTGGGAAAGCAGTCGCAATCGCAGCTCCTGCTAAAATCAAAAACGGATGAAAAAGTGCCACAATCATTGCGATCTTCATTTCTCTTGCTTCAATTTTTTTACCTAAAAACTCGGGAGTTCTACCTACCATCAATCCGCTGATAAATACTGCAAGAATGATATAAATAAATATGTTTAAAATACCTGCACCGTCACCTCCATAAAATGCATTGACCATCATTGCCAACATTTGTGTCATCCCAGAAAGTGGAACCGAACTATCGTGCATTGAGTTAACAGATCCTGTAGAAATAACGGTAGTGACAATACTCCAAAAGCCTGAAGCCGCAGCACCAAACCTTATTTCTTTTCCTTCCATTGCGCCGAGTGACTGATCGATTCCCATTGATGAAATGGCAGGATTTCCATTCATTTCCATAGTGATGGTTGGGATTGCAAGCAGAAGAAAACCTGCCGTCATGACTCCAAAAATCATGTATCCGAATTTTTTCCTTCTGATAAAATGACCAAATGCAAAAACCATAGCCATAGGAATAATTAATTGCGAAACCATCTCGACCATATTGGTGAAATAGGTTGGGTTTTCAAATGGATGTGCACTGTTTGCTCCGAAGAAACCACCTCCGTTGGTTCCAATGTGTTTAATAGGAACAAATGCAGCAACAGGACCTGTAGAAACTTCGGTAGTATTTCCTTGAAGCGTTATTACTTTATCTTTCCCGTCAAAAGTCATTGGTACGCCTTCAAAAAGAAGTACTGCACCCATAATTAATGAAAGGGGAAGGAAAATTCTGGTACTTGATTTCAAAAAATAATCATAGAAATTACCCAGCTTTTCGGTTGATTTTTCACGGAAAGCTTTAAAAATAACAATTGCTGCCGCCATTCCCGTTGCTGCGGAAACGAACTGAAGAAACATCAGCCAAATCTGTCCAAGATAACTCAATCCTGTTTCGCCAGAATAATGCTGAAGATTACAGTTGACTAAAAAGGAAATGGTTGTGTTAAATGCCAAATCAGGCGACATATCAGGATTTCCGTCCGGATTGAGTGGAAGCCAGCTCATATTCATCAGAATGAGCATACTTATGAAAAACCACAAAAGATTAATCGTCAGAAGTGCGCTGAGATGCTGCTTCCAGTTCATTTCGTTGTCAGGATTGATACCTGAGATTTTGTAGATAAATGATTCTACAGGTTTGAAAACAGGATCAAGAAAAGTCTTTTCTCCTGCATATACTTTAGCAATGTATTTCCCAAATGGTATCGCCAGTAAGAGCGTTACCAGAAACATGGCTATAATTCCAAAAATTTCAGTGTTCATAGTTGTTTAATGAATTAATGCAAATTTTTTAACCGTAAAAATCAGATAGATAAAAGCGATTACGAAGCAGATCCAAAAGATCATCTTGCTCCACTCTTTTATTTCATTTAAAATCTTACGGTTCATTTGATTATTGATTTTGTTTAAAATTCTTCAGGTTTTACGAGTACATAAATCATGTAGAAGAATATGGCTATTGCTGTGATAAATAATAGGGTCATGAGTACGTTTTTAATTTTTAAATCTTTTCAAAATATTCTACCAAAAAGTAAAACAGAGCAAAGAGTAATACTCCCGAAGCCAATAAAATAATTGTGATCATTTTCTTTTTATTTTAATTAAATTGAATAATTACTGCTGCAACGAAAACTCCGAGAATGACCGCTACGTTGATCGTTATCATTTCCAGATCGTGTTTTCCGCGAATTGATTTCCATTGTTGCCAGCTTCCGATTTTTCTGATTTTTGTTTTCATAAATTTTTCGTTTTTAAATTCCTGATTTGTAAACCTGATGAAAGTAGTTTTCCTGTAAGCGTGTTGACATTTTACTGAAAATCATTTTTTTGTAAGTCGGTTCGCTGCAAAATGTAAAACTGTCCAGAGAATAGACGAAAATGTTTTCAATTGCATTTTTTAAAGCTGCATCACCTTTGCTGTAAAGCTTATTCATTTTAAGAATAGACTTAATCAGAATTTTCTGATCATTTTCTTTAATAAGCCTTTTGATCTGTTTGGTAAAGACACTGATTACCATGAAAGGTGAGTTTGTTTTGTAAGATTCTTTAAAATCTTCCTGTGTTTCAGGGATCGTTTTGATGATCTCTGTGACGGCATCTGTATGATTCATTTTTAATTGTTTTGAAACAGTAATGCCAAGATTTATTCCTTATAGAAAAACTTAACTATAAACAATTGATATTTAATTATTTAAACTAAAACCCAATGATTAGAAAAAACAAAAAACCCTATCAAAATGATAGGGTCGTTATCAGAATGGAATCATTCTCTTACGAAATACTGTATTCCTCAATCTTTCGGTATAGTGTGGCGATACCGATTTCGAGAAGACGCGCCGCTTCGGCTTTGTTTCCGTTGGTATGCTTTAATATTTTCTGAATCTGCATTCTTTCTGCACTTGCCATAGAAAATGCAGACATCATTTTGTTTTGTGAAAATTGGTTCTGTTCCTGTTTTTCAAGAATGTCTACAGGAAGACTGTCAGTTGATAATTCGGATGAATCTGTGAGGATGACACTTCTCTCAATTACATTACGAAGTTCGCGGATATTACCTTTCCATTGATGATTTTTTAAAGCTTTTAAATAATCATCCGAAAAAGAAGTGATGCTTTTCCCCATTTTCTGAGAAAAAGTCTTCAGGAAAAAGCCGGCAAGCGATTCTATATCCGCTATTCTTTCTTTTAAAGACGGAAGTTTAATAGTAAAAATATTGATCCGGTAATACAGATCTTCTCGGAAGTTTCCGGTTTCAATTTCGGTTTCCAGATCTCTGTTGGTTGCGGCAATGATTCTGACGTCAGTTTTTGTCGGCTTGCTGTCTCCCACTTTCAGAAACTCACCAGATTCAAGAACTCTGAGCAATTTTGCCTGTAAATCGAGAGGCATTTCACCAATTTCATCAAGAAAAACCGTTCCGAGATTGGCTTCTTCAAAAATACCTTTTGAATCTTTCAGAGCTCCGGTAAAGGCTCCAGCTTTGTGACCGAAAAGTTCATTTTCAAGCAGTTCTTTTCCAAACGCCGAACAGTTGACTGCAATAAAATTTTTCTTGCTTCTGTTGCTTGCATGATGTATTGCCTGAGCGAAAACCTCTTTTCCGGTACCCGTTTCTCCTGTAAGAAGGACTGTTGCATCTGTAACAGCCACTTTCTGAGCCGAAGAAACTGCGTTGGTTATCTCAGTAGATTTTCCAATGATACTTTTAAAAGATTGTTTAGAATCTAACTGTTTTTCAAGTTGTAAAACTCTTTTATTGAGTGCCACTTTCTCTGCAGCTTTATAAAGCAACGGAAGAATTTTGGTATTGTCGTCTCCTTTAGTGATGTAATCGAAAGCGCCGTTTTTTATTGCCATCACTCCATCGGGGATGTTTCCGAAAGCAGTCAGAAGAATAATTTCAACACCGGGAAACTGATCTTTCACCGTTTTTGAAAAGTCTACGCCGCTTCCGTCAGGAAGTTTAACATCACAAAGGACAATATCTATATCGGAAATTTCAAGTCGTTTGAGTCCGCTTTTAAGATTTCCTGCCTCAAAAACTTCGAAACCTTCAAGACTGATGATTCTTGATAAGAGTGATCTTATTTTGGCTTCATCATCGATTATTAAAACTGTATTCAATGGGCTGACTGTCTAAATTATTAGAAAAACTGCACTTCGAAGTGCATACCTATATCTTCAATATTTTGTCAAAGATAGAGATTACACAATAATTTTTCCTTTAAATTAATTCAAAAAAATCTTAATTGAGATTGAGATAATTTTTAATAGTCTGTAAAACCCCGAAATTATTATTGCTCAATGCTTCAAATTTTGCTGCTTTTTTCACCGATGGATGAGCGTTTTCCATAGCATAAGAATATTCTGCTTTTTTAAGCATCTCGATATCATTCATATAATCACCGAAAACCATTGTCTGTTGCGGACTAATGTTGAGTGTTTTCTGAAGTTTTTCCAGTGCATTTCCTTTATTGATATCTTTGTTCATAATATCCAGCCAATATTTTCCAGAAACTACAACTTCCAGATTGTATTTTTCAAATTGCTTTAGGGCAGGATACAAATGCTCTTCAGAACCTTCAGGATGATAAACTGCAATTTTAAAAATGCTGTCGTCTAATGCCTGTGTAAGATCATCTATTTTCTGATTCCCTGTATAAAATTGTGCGATATAATCAATGAAGTCCTGATTTTCTGTTTCATAATAAGCTCTTTTTTTACCGGAAACTACCACCGTTGCACCTGTAATCCCTCGTATTGCTAAAATGATTTCTTCAACATATTGTACTTCAAGCTTATCGGCAAACAATTCTTCATTTTTGTAGATCATATAGCCACCGTTTTCGGCGATGAAAGCCATTTCGTCTTCTTTGTCACCGAAGTATTTTGTAATTCCCAACATTTGTCTGCCGCTTGCAGGAACAAAAAGAATGTTTCGTTTTTTCAGTTCTTCATAAATTTCAGGAAATTCCGGGCTTACTTCATGTTTAGAATTAAGAAATGTGCCATCCATATCCGTCACTATCAACCTAATATCATTCATAAATCTCTCATTAAATATCAAATATAGTGGATAATATTGTAGTCTCAGCCTTTAAAGGCAAATGATAACAATATTTTAACGTAAAATTTTAAATTTGATGAAGCCACTCATTTTTCAAGTATATATTAAGACAATCTTTATGATGAAAAAGTCATTAAACCAACAATTTTAAATATATTAAAGACTTAACAATACTTTTATTTCTCAGTTATTAGATATTTGCAAACATCTTCTGAAAATATTTATACTAAATCACATCAACAAAACAACCTATTGATTATCACAATAATAAAAACAATTCACACTGCAAAAATTGATAAATTTCTACGTAAAGATTTATAAATCACCACTGCATATACTTGTATCCGTCTGATTTCCGATCTATCTTTACTAAAGAAATTAAAAAGCGATACAGCTTTAAGATGACTGAAAATCATAATGTGAATTGCAAATAATTGACTTATAGATAGACTTCACACCACACACCAAATCATTTATATTGAAAAAGGCAAAGCATTTATGTTTTGTCTTTTTTGTTTGTAATTCTATTCATCTTTTCATTAAAAAGCTTCGGATAGTTTTTCATTTGATAATTAAGCTCGATCAATGCTCATGCTCCCCCGAGTTACTCAATTTAGCATTCACAAAAAAAGCACCTTTTACCACAATATTGGTCTCATCAGAAATTTCTTTAACCGGAGTTATTGCTGTATAACCCATATCGGAAGAACCTTTTACAATTTCTATTTTTTCAAAATTAATCGTTTTGCTTTCACTTTTGGCTTCAGCTTCATGTTGTTCGGCTTTTTTGTTGGTTTGTATAAAAATATAAAATTTTCCGTCTGCTTCTACGATGGCTTCATTGGGAACAGCAGGAGTTGTGGTATTATTCAGACTTACAATTCCTGTAATGTTCATTCCGTCAATCAATCCTGATTTATTTCCGATAACTGTACAGTGTACGGAAATCGTTTTGCTTTCATTTTCAAAAGAAGAACCGATGCTGTATACTTTTGCATCATATTCCGTTTCAGGATTGTTTGTAAGTTTAAAATGTACGATCTGCCCTGTTTTCATTTTGGGAAGATCTTTTTCGAAAACCTGCAGATCAAGATGAATCGAACCGTTATCAATCACTTCTGCAACAGGTGAAGAAATATCTACATAACTTCCGATCTGAGCATTAATTGTACTGATTGTACCGCTGATCGGCGAAGTGATCACCAATCCCGAACGCAGATTTCCATTGCTGATGTTCGCAGGATTGATTCCCATCATCTGAAGCTGTTTCTGCAGAGATGCTTTCTGAGTTCTTAAAGTTTTCAGTTCAGAATCTGAGCTTTGAAGATTTTTCTTGGCTCCTGCATCATTGTCAAACAGCTCTTTCTGTCTTCTGTACTCCTGTTCGGCAAAAACGATCCTGCTTTTCACGGTAAGATATTGTTCCTGTACCTGGATATATTCTGAATTTCCGATTGTTGCGATAACCTGTCCTTTCTTTATATAATCCCCGATCTGTACATTGATGGTTTTGATCATCCCTCCGTAGAGTGACGTTACGGTAGCTTTATTATTGTTTGGAACCCTCAATAAACCGTTGGCTTTTATCGTTGCTGTCAGTTCTTTCATTTCAATTTTTCCTAAAGTAATTCCTACTGTTTTTATCTGATATTCGGTAATAGAAGCAATGGTTTTCGGATCTTCACTGTGATGATCTTCAGTCTGTTCGGTTTTTATTTCACTTTCAGAATCGTTGGCGGCATCTTTTTTTCCGCAGTTTAAAAGAAAGACAGAAGCGAGCGAGATATAGAGGATATTTTGTTTGAATTTGAGTTCCATTTTATTTGTTGATTAAATAATTAATAGTAATAACCGACTGATTCACTTCCTGAATAGATTGCAGATATTTTAGCTGAATATTGGTTGCAGTCTGAAGCGCAAAAAGGTATTCCACATAAGAAATCTCTCCGGTTTTGTAGCCAAGTTGCCCAGCTTTAACGATTTTCTCTGCATTCGGCAAAGCCTGACTGATATAATATTCATATTGCAGAACATCCTGATTGTATTGGCTGAATGCATTTTCCAGTTGTGTAACTAGCTGTTTCTGCTGCAATTTTGCATTAGATTCCGCCATCTGTTTCTGATATTCCCAAGACTTGATTTTTGCTTTTGTAGCTCCGAAAGTCAGCGGAATTGAAATTCCAATATTGGCAACGTGAAAACGGTTTCCCGCATCAAAATACTTTTCCTGACCGTTGAGTGTATGAAAACCGGTAAGAGACTGATTGGTATATCCAAGACTAAATTCCGGCAAACCTTGTGATTTTTCTACATTTTTGTTCTTTTCGGCAATCTCCATTTCCTGATACATTGCTTTTACGGTCGGATGATTGGCAATTGCAGTACTGTCCAGAACATATTCTGCTTTCAGAGGTTTGTAATCCTTAATGAGAGGAATTTCGAAAAGATCCGAAGTATTAAGAAGCGTTTTTAAATTTTTATAGGCATTGTTGAGATATACTTTATTTTGACTCAATAAAAGATCAATCTCTCCTTTTTGAGTTTCTGCCGTATTGATTTCAATTTTTTTAATATCTCCTGCTTTATATCTCACCGTTGCAATTCTGATAAAATCCTGATAAAGACTATCCATTTTCATCAGTTTCAATTGATTGTACTGCAGGTAATCTATTTGATAATAATACGTTCTGATCTGTTTTGCTAATTCATTTGCAGAGATTTCTTTATTAATTTGTTTGGCTTTAATTTCTTCAGCAATCAGATCTTTTCTCGCTTTAAACAAGGTGGGAAACGGAATGCTCTGCGAAATGGAAAACGACTGATCAAATTTCGGACTGTTGTATTGTCCCAACTGCACATTTACATTCGTTTTGGGAAGCTCATTTGCCGTAGGTTTCAACGCTTCGGAAACTTTTATATCAAGATCTTTTGAATGAATTAGATGATTATTTTTCAATCCTATTTCCGTTGCTTTTTCAACCGTAAAAACTTCAGTTGTCTGTGCATTCAATGTTTGTCCGAAAAATAAAAACCCTAAAAAAATAGCTGTTGTCAAAGATCTCAATTTAAAATTACCTCTTGTAAATTGGGTATTGAAAATAATATATAACATTGGCAAAACAAATAAAGTAAGGAAAGTTGCTGTGATCAAACCGCCAATCACAACGGTTGCCAAAGGTTTCTGGACTTCCGCTCCTGCTCCCGTGGAAATTGCCATTGGTAAAAATCCTAACGATGCTACTGCAGCAGTCATCAGAACAGGTCTGAGCCTTGCTTTGGTCCCTTTAAAAACTCTTTTTAAAATATCATTTTCGCCATCTTTTTCCAATTGATTAAAAGTTCCTATGAGAACAATCCCATTCAGAACTGCGACACCAAACAAAGCGATAAATCCTATTCCTGCACTGATGCTGAAAGGCATATCTCTTACAAGCAACGCGAAAATTCCCCCAATCGCACTCATAGGAATTGCCGTAAAAATCAAAGCAGCCTGTTTAATTGAATTAAAAGTAAAATACAGCAGCATAAAAATAAGCAGCAAAGAAACCGGAACTGCAATCATCAGACGTTTGCTAGCAGCCTGCAGATTCTCAAATTGTCCGCCATACGTAAAATAATATCCTGAAGGAAGCTTCACCTGTTGATCCAATTTTTCCTGAATATCATTCACAACGCTTTCCACATCGCGGTCTTTTACATTAAATCCGATTACAATTCTGCGTTTTCCTTCTTCACGGCTTATTTGAGCGGGACCCAATTTGTAACTGATATTGGCAATCTGTGAAAGCGGGATCTGGCTTCCTGAACTTGTTGAAACCATCAGATTATTTACATCATCAATATTGGTTCTGTGAAGACTGTCGAGACGTACAACCAGATCAAAACGTCTTTCATTTTCAAAGACCTGACTGGTACTTTTCCCGGCAAATGCAGTGCTTAATACATTGTTTACATCTTCGATATTCAAACCGTAATTCGCCATTCTTACACGGTCATATTCCACATTGATCTGTGGGAGTCCGCTTATTCTCTCAATTTGTGGAGCCGTCGTTCCGTCAACCGTCTGAATTATTTTTCCCACCTTATCGGCATAAACAGTGAGAGAATCCAGATTTTCACCAAATATCTTCACGGCTACATCCTGCCGTATTCCGGTCATCAATTCATTGAAACGCATTTGTATCGGTTGATTTTTTTCAAAAAAAACACCGGGAATCAATTCAAGTTTTTCAGAAATTTCATCTGCCAGTTCATCATAGGATTTCTTTGTTTTCCAGTCTTTCTGAGGTTTTAAAACAATAATTAAATCTGAAGCTTCCGGTGGCATCGGATCGGTAGGAACCTCTGCAGAACCGGTTTTTCCAATCACCATTTTTACTTCATCAAACTCTTTAATAATTCTTGAAGCCTGCATTGACGTCTCAATACTCTGACTTAATGAACTTCCCTGTGGTAAAATACAGTGAAATGCAAAATCACCTTCCTGCAATTGAGGAATAAACTCTCCTCCCATTCTGCTGAATAGAAAAATGCTGACCGCAAATAAAAGAATGGTAACAGAAACAATAATTCCTTTGATTTTTATCGCTTTTTCCAATAAAGGATGGTAAATACGTTGTAGTTTATCCATCATTTTATCTGAAAAATTCTTTTTATTCGATTGATTTTTAGACAAAAACAATGCGCTCATCATTGGGATGTAAGTCAAAGAAAGAATCAGTGCTCCTAAAATTGCAAAGCCTACTGTTTTAGCCATTGGCGTAAACATTTTCCCTTCAACACCTACCAAAGTCAGAATTGGAATGTAAACAATGAGAATAATAATTTCTCCGAAAGCAGCACTGTTTCGTATTTTTGAGGCAGAAAGAAAAACTTCTTCGTCCATCTCCTCCTGCGTTAATTTTTGATTCGATTTTCTTAACCCTAAATGATGAAGCGTTGCTTCTACGATAATAACGGCCCCGTCAACGATCAAGCCAAAATCGATCGCGCCCAAACTCATTAAATTGGCGCTCACTCCGAAAACATTCATCATTCCTAAAGCAAAAAGCAATGACAAGGGAATTGCAGAAGCAACGATAAGTCCTGCCCGAAAATTACCCAGAAAAACAACAAGCACGAAAATAACTATCAAAGCGCCTTCTATCAGGTTTTTCTCAACAGTGTTGATGGCTCTTCCAACCAAGTCTGTTCTGTCTAAAAACGGTTCTATCAAAACATCATCGGGAAGCGATTTTTGAATGGTCGGGATTTTATCTTTAATTAAATTAACAACTTCATTGCTGTTTGCCCCTTTTAAGGTCATTACTATTCCTCCCACGGCATCTACTTTTCCATTGTAAGTCATTGCACCGTAACGGACTGCACTTCCCAAACGTACATCGGCTACATCTTTTACAAATACCGGAACACTTCCGTTTTCATTTTTTACGGCAATATTTTTTATATCTTCCAAAGACGTAACGACACCAATTCCACGGATGAAATAAGCATTTGGCTTTTTATCAATATACGCTCCTCCTGTATTCTGATTGTTTTTTTCCAGTGCTGTAAAAATATCGGAAATACTTACTCCGATTGCGCGAAGCCGATTGGGATCGACTGCCACTTCATATTGTTTCAGCTCACCCCCAAAACTGTTGACTTCTGCAACTCCGGGTGTTCCGTTGAGCTGTCTCCGTACGATCCAGTCCTGCATTGTACGGAGTTCCATACTTGAATATTTATGTTCGCTTCCCTTTTTCGGATGCAGAATATATTGATAAGCTTCACCCAAACCTGTACTTACAGGAGCCAGTTCTGGTATTCCAACTCCTTTGGGGATTTCTTCGGCGGCTTCTTTTAGTTTTTCACTGATCAGTTGACGTGCAAAATATACATCGACCTCTTCTTTGAAAACGACTGTAATTACCGAAAGCCCAAATCTTGAAATACTTCGGGTTTCCTCAATATCAGGAACATTTGAAATACTTTGCTCGATGGGGAAAGTGACCAGCTGCTCCACTTCCTGCCCTGCCAATGCAGGACAAACAGTAATGATCTGAACCTGATTGTTGGTGATATCCGGAACAGCATCAATAGGTAGTTTTGTGGCACTCCAAACTCCCCAAACGATCAGCAACAAGGTCATAATACCAATGATAATCTTGTTGCTGATGCTAAATTTTATAATTTTATCTAACACAGAATTGTATTTAATATTGATTTGAAATTGCCTGCTTTTCACACTTGAATATAACTTTCAAATAGAAAGCAACAGCATGTGAGTTCTGAAAACTGAAAAGTCTTCACAAAAATTTGAAATTAAAATTTCAAAAAATCAATAAAAATTAAATCTTGGGAGGTTGCCAGATATGACCGTAAACTTGATAGGCGAAATCGTTTTTCTGAAAAAGAATTTTCTTTGAAAAATAAATCTGAACCTGCGAAGGAAGCTCTAATAAAGGATCAATCTTAAAAGATGCAACCGTCATCTGACAGCAGTTGCAGGTACAGAAAGGGCTACAAATATCACTGTGACCAGATTGATGATTATCCTGCTGTCTTTCTGCTTTGGTCTCTGAAAAACTGAATTTATCGTTCACATCATTGCACGGCATTAAAGAAATTGCCAGAAGATACAATGTGAATATAAGTACAAGATATTTCATTCAGATACAAATATAGGAATTATACTCAAAATTATATATTTAAGTTTCTTCCATTTATAATTCACTAAGTAATTTTTTTTAATTTATGGCATGATATTTATACTTACTATGGCAAGTGGAACATTCAGCAGAGCCTTAAACACAATGAAAAAACTCAGATTACACAAAAACTTACTTCATCAACTGATATTAATATATCTCAAACGTGATTTTAAAATAAAAATAAACCTTCAAGATGAATATTTGATTGAGCGAAATTTAGTTTCCGGAAAATATATCATCGTCCCGACTTTCTCAAATTATATTGATTCTAATGTAGAACTCAGACTGACTCTTTACAACATAATTCAGCACATCAATCACACGATAACCACAATAAGCGATCTGAGGAAGGAAGTTTATACGCTAAAGAGAAGTAAATAATCAGAGAAAACATTCTGGTGACTCACAGGAAATATTTTTTATAATTTTCAAAATCAAGCACATAGCTAAAATATTGCTGTGACATAATAATTTATATAAAAAGTTATTCCTGCAAAACTAATCTTTCAGATCATGCTTTTACAGAAATAACTTTTAATAATACTAAAGTAATCCTTTATTTGACTGCCGTTTTGGCTTTTTCTGATTCCATAAGGTGATGTTCCAGAGTAGGAAGCGTTTTTCCTGCAAAATCCTTCAGAGAAGTTTCTGAGCCTTCCGAAGCTTGCTTTTTAAACTCGGCAATATCTTTCTTGTGATCTGCTACCATTAGATCTGTATACATTTTATCAAAGTCGCTTCCTTTTTTAGCCTTTAGCTCGTCATGCTTTTTCTGTTGCTCAGTATTTAAGCTTGTCGGCAAAGTATAACCTGAAGCTGATGCCCAGTTTTTCAGTTCTTCACTCGCTTTTCCGTGATCTCTTGCCATCATTTCGCCTAACGCTTTTACCGTTGTATTCGTTGAAGTTTTCGCAGCGAGATTGCCCATCATTACCTCCATCATTCCGCCTCTTGCGGCAGCATCAGCAAATTTCTTGTCCTGCTCGCTAAGTGATTTTTCTGTTACCGCTGTATTCGAAACTGTTGCAGAATCGCTGAGTGTAGTTTGAGTGTCTTGCGGTGAACTCATGGTGGCAGTAGTGTCTGCCGTAGAATCAGCTGTTGTGGTGTTCTCTTTTTTGTTACATGCCGTGATTGCAGCTAATGCCAACAAAGTCAGAATTGAATTTTTCATAATAATAAAATTTGATTGGTTTAGAATATTTGAGTTGATTACTCTTCTCTTTGAAATCTGTTTACAATTATTTTGCCAATTTGTTTCAATTTCAAATCAATATTCTGATTAATCAAAAAAAATAACAAACTCTTCGGTCTAAGGTTTGTAAATGTAAAATTCAATCAACTGAAATAAGTTAAAGTATTAATTTAGATCTGGTCACAAAAAAGAGCCCGGATCATCAGGCTCTTTTTGTATTTTCTATTTTTGTTCTTGATTATTGCTCTACCATTAAATTAATTTGATATAAGTAAAAGAACAATCAGGCATTTCTCTTTACGACATCGATCATCTCATCAATGCCAAATGGTTTTTCAATATAATCATCAGCTTTACATTCCTTCGCAATATCTTTTATACTGCTTGAAGTTGAAGTCAGGACAGCCGGAATATCTTCCGTATCAGGATCAGATTTTAATTCTTTGATCACTTCCGAACCTTTAACTTTTCCTTTAATGTGGTCATCAACAATCACTACATCCGGATCAATCTCCTCTACATTTTCTATTGGTTCTGTCGTAAGCGATCCTATCACATCAAATCCGGCTTCATCCAATACCTGATCCATGATGTCAAGAATTTCGGCATTATCTTGAACAAGGACAACTTTTTTCTTCATTAAATATTATAGTTTTTTTTTACAAAAGTAAATAAATATTTAATACAGTACATAAATTTGCTTTTTTATTCTGAAAATTGCTTAAATTCAACAGATTAACAATCTATAAAAACTCAAGATTTTTATTGATACCGGTTTTTTTCTGGGTATAGTTCAGTTTTATTTTTCAATCTGAGTTTTTTGAGAAATACAGTTTAGTTTTAGATGACAGGTAAAGCACCACCATCTACCGAATAGTTGGCTCCGGTAATATATTTTCCTTCTGCTGAAACCAAAAAGCCAACAAGACCGGCAATTTCCTCAGGCTCTGCCATTCTGCCCAGCGGAACGCCTACTTTTTCGATCACAGATGTAAAGGCATCCTCAAATGTAATATCAGAAGACTCTGCTATATTCTTAATAAAATCCAGCATAAGTGGCGTTTTGACTACACCAGGTGAAACGACGTTTACACGTATTCCTTTCGGACCCAATTCGTTTGCCAATGCTTTGCTGTATGCATTCAATGCAGCTTTTGCAGACGAGTAAGACATGGTCATCTCCCAGATCGGCTGTTTTGCAGCACCTGTGGAAATATTGATGATAACCCCACTTCCTTGTTGTATCATTATCGGCAGCATCGATTTGTTGATTCTTACCACCGACAAAAAATTTAATTGCCAGTCATTGTACCAGTGTTCGTCTGAAAGAGTGCTAAAACCACCACCCGGACTTAAATTGGCACCTGCATTATTTACAATAATATCTACTCTGCCATATTTTTCCATAATTTCTTTTGCAATAGTCTCGGCACTTTCCTGATGATTGAGATCTACAGCTATAAAGTGATGCTGATGTATGTTTTCTACAGGTCCGGTTCGTGCAGCTATGACGACCTGAGCACCTTTGTCTCTTAATGTATCTGCAATAGCTTTACCAATGCCTTTTGTTCCGCCAGTTACTAAGGCAACCTGTCCTTTTAATGTTAAATCCATATTCTGTTATTAAAAATGAGTTGCAAAGTAAAATACAATACTTTACTTTTGCAAGTAGTAACACTTTTGTACAGTAATAACAAAAAGTACAGCCTTCAACAAAATCAAAAAGTTATGAATACAAAAAAAATAAAAAAAAATGATGAGAAATGTGCACTTCAGGAGATTTTGGGTGTTATTGGAGGAAAATGGTCTATGTCAATTATATATGCATTATTTTCCGGTAAAAAGCGTTTCAGTGAATTAGAACGACTTGTCTCTAATATCAATACCCGAATGTTGGTTAAAGAATTAAAGAATATGGAAGCAAACGGAATTGTCATAAGAAAAGTTTTTGCAACCGTACCACCTACTGTAGAATATACCTTAACAAAAAAAGGAGAAGAATTGGAGCCAATCATTAATGAATTGTACAAATGGGGACTAGAATACGTTCACTGAACGGTATTCATTGTTTGTCTGCTAATCAAAATTATTTTTTCTATGAACAATGTATTTACTGACAATAGTCAAATTGAAGTGGTTTCCTCTTTTTCAAAACTTGTAGAAACTCCCTTTCAGGGCGAAATGAACGCAGTCTGTTGGGACAGAAATTTGCAAGGTGATTTTGAAGAGATCGTAACAAAGCTTAAATTGAAACAAGATATCACAGAAGTTTATCCGGAAGATCTTTTAGCTCTGGAGCTTTCAGGAAATGGTCATCTTGCAAGAAAAACCATTCTGTCTGATTTACAATTATTAATCGAGTTCGGAGCGTCTCCATCACTGAATTTAATTAAAAACTACGAACGTGATCTGGATTTTGATTTCATCGCAACAGATGTTTATTCTTATCATGCAGACCGCTCTGATATTGGAATCGACACCTTTTTATGCACGTATTATGGTGCTACAAGTGATATATTGCCTAATGATCAGAGTATACAAAAAATCCTGATTCCTGAAATTCTTGAAAAGATAAAATCATTATATCATGGTAGAAAAGATCAGTTTGAATCCTTTATCAGGGAAAATTATTTTGATCTGCATTACCATCCAAAGCCTAATGCTGTACCTGTAAATTTAAAGTTGGGTCATCTGTGGAAATTAGCTGTAGATCATCCTCAACAACAGGTTTTACCTTGTATTCATCGGGCACCCATTGAAAATGACGGTGAATACAGATTGCTTTTGATCTCTTAAATGTTTGAACTTATTAAAATTTGATTTAAAAACAATAATTAATGAATTGAACTATAGATTTTTATAAATTTTACCTAAAGCTTTTTATAATGAACAGATGGAAGATTCTTCAATATTTCAGCACTTTGTTCCGGCGTGATGTCGCGTTGCGGTTCTGCCAGCATTTCGTAGCCCACCATAAATTTTTTCACTTCGGCATTTCTCAACAACGGCGGATAAAAATGCATATGAAAATGCCATTCTGGATGTAGTTTTCCATCTGTTGGTGATTGATGAATTCCCGCTGAATACGGAAAAGAAATTTCAAAAAGATTGTCGTATTTTGTGGTTAAATCTTTTATTATCGCCGCTAAAGAAAGTTTTTCAGAGTCAGAAAATTCTAAAATATTTTCAGCCTTTCTCTTGCTGATAATCATCGTTTCGTAAGGCCAGACTGCCCAAAATGGCACAACAACAACAAAATCTTCATTTTCCAGAATGATTCTTTCGTTGATTTCCAGTTCTTTTTTAGCATAGTCTTCTAAAAGTGAATTTCTGTTTTTATCAAAGTATTTTTTCAGATTTTCCTGCGTTCTCAAAACAGTAGACGGAATTGATGACTGCGCCCAGATCTGGCCGTGAGGATGTGGATTGCTGCATCCCATCACACTTCCTTTATTCTCAAAAATCTGGACATGATTGATGTAATCTTCAGCGCCCAATTCTTTATACTGTTCCTGCCAAACATCTACCACTTTTTTAATATCACTTACTTCCATTTCCGGCAAAGTCAGGCTGTGATTTTCCGAAAAACAAATGACTCTGTTGATGCCGCGTTCCGGTTTTAATGTAAAAAAATCCGACTGTTCTTCAGAAAATTCAACATCATCTTTCATCAAAGAACCAAAATCGTTTTCGAAAACAAAAACACCTTTATAATCAGGATTTTTATCCCCATTGACACGCACATTTCCCGAACATAAGTAACAATTCGGGTCGTGAATGGGAAGTTTTTCTTCGGTAACTTTTTCGGTTTGTCCTTGCCAAGGTCGGTTGGCTCGTTGCGGCGACACCAGAATCCACTCATCCAAAAGCGGATTATATCTTCTGTGAGGATGTTTTTTTTGATTAAACGACGAATTCATTTCTTCTGTATTCATTAATTCCATCTGATATTTTTACACGGTACACTTTCATTTCGATATCAAAATCTACTTTGTATTTTGCACTGATGTTTTTAATCACTTCATTTACATTTTCATCTTTTATAAGATTGATACTACATCCACCAAAACCACCACCCATTATTCTTGCACCCAAAACACCGTTTTCCTTTAAAGTTTCTTCTACCATAAAATCAAGTTCTTCACAACTCACTTCAAATTCTGTTGAAAGTCCGGAATGCGTTTCGACAAGAAGTTCTCCTAAATATTCCACATCGCCTTCTGATAAAGCTTTGGCAGCCTTTTCTACCCTTTTGATTTCTTTTAAAAGATAAAGGCATCTTTTATAAGACGTCTCTCCTATTTCTGCTCTAACTGCATCAAGCATTGAAAAACTGAAATCTCTGAATTTTTCTACTTCCGGAAATTTTTCCCACAAAACTTTCTTTCCGTTATCAACATCATTTCTTCGGTCGTTGTAACCGGAAGTAAGATGCGTATGTTTTACACAACTGTCGAAAAGCACCAGACTGTACCCTTCAATATTAGCTTCAAAATACTGATGTTCCAGAGAATTGCAATCGAGCATAATTACTTGGTGTTCTTTACCGAAAACGGATGCAAACTGGTCCATAATTCCGCATTTTACACCAACAAAGGTATGTTCAGATTTCTGACCAATAAGTGCCAATTCTTTTTTAGATAAATTTAAATCGAAAACCTGATTGAGAATATAGGCAAAACCACATTCCAAAGCTGCCGAAGAAGACAAACCTGAACCCATTGGAATCGTACTGCTAAAAGCAATCTGCAAACCGCCGATCTGTTTCCCGTTTTCCTGAATGGCATTGAAAACGCCCAGCAAATAATTGACCCAAGTCTGCTCAACCGGAGTTTGTTTTTGATTAACGTTAAAGCTGAAACATTCATTAAAATCTTTGGCGAAAAAAGTGCAGGTTTCTGAGTCATCCACCTTTTTCACGGCAAAACAGATATGTTTGTCGATGGCGGCAGGAAGTACAAAACCGTCGCTGTAATCGACGTGTTCACCAATAATATTAATTCTTCCCGGCGCCAGAAAAAAACTTTCCGGTTCTGACTGGAAAAAAGCCTGGAATCCTTCTGTAGTATGATTGATTAATTTCTCCTTCATAGATGACTGCAATTTATGCTTTTTCAGAGGTATTTTAAAATAAAAATTGTGAATAATGCTTTACTTAATCAGAATATTTTAAATACCATTTCATCAATTAAATGATTAAAAGTAATGTAATATCTTAAAAAAATAATTTAGAGGCTGTTTAAATTTTAAAATCTCGCAGATTTAGCAAATTACACAGATTTTTATGACTGAAATAAATCTGCAAAATCCCTTTAATCTGCGAGAGGAATATTTTTCTTTAATAATTATTTCTGCATAATAATTTTATTGAATACGATTTAAACAGGTTCTTAATTTCATTCATCAGGAAAAACAATTCCTGACAAATTGCGGATTCTGTCTAAAGTTTGCATCAGCAACAGACTCCCGGCGTGAGTTATGATTGGACTTTCGGTAAGACCATTTTGCAGGCATTCTGTAGCGTGACGTGCCTCAAACTGGTAGCCAAATCCAACATTCTGTTCTAGTCCAATGATATTTTTCTGTCCATTGGAATAATATTCCAGAGTTGACGAAGGTTCATAGAAAGGGGTGGTTAATTTCAGACGACCCAATGTACCGCATATTTCTACTTCGGTAGCAAGATCGGCTGATAAAGTCGAAAACAAACTTGCCATACTCCCGTTATTATACTTAAAAATAACGCCACATTGCTCGTCAACACCTTGTTCTGTCGCAACAATGCTGACGTTAATTTCATCCGGTTTACCCAGAACATCCAATGCTGTAAAAACATTATAAATACCAATATCCATCAATGATCCTCCTCCAAATTCTGGGTTGAGCAAACGAGAATTCGGGTCTGCATTGGCTTGAAAACCGAAATTAGCTAAAACCACTTTTATGTCTCCAAAAACACCGGTTTTCACCATCTCCATCATTTTTTGATAATGAGGTAGCAATTTTGTCCATAAGGCATCCATCAAAAATAGTTTTTTCTGACGGGATAACTCAATCATTTCAGTTGCCTGTTTTGCGTTCATGGCAAATGGTTTTTCACAAAGAACAGCTTTGTCATTATTCAGACATAACAACGTATTTTCGTGATGCAGGTTGTGCGGTGTTGCGATGTAAATGATATCTACCACATTACTTTCTGCAAGCTCTTCATAACTCCCAAAACTGAATGGAATGTTAAAATCTTCGCAAAAACTTTGAGCTTTTTCCAGTGAGCGAGATCCGGCTGCAGTCAATTCTGCACCTTCTACATACTTCAAGTCTGCTGCAAATTTGTGAGCAATAGTTCCTGTACCCAGAATTCCCCATCTTATTTTTTTCATATTTTGATTAATGAAATCTTTAGCAAAAATCGGAAAGTTTATTTTTAAGTCTAATATTACTTTTTTCTTTTCATTACTTTTTTAACGGCTTCTACGATGTCATTGGCAGTCAATCCGTATTTCTCCATCAGTTGATCGGGAGTTCCGCTTTCTCCGAAACTGTCGTTTACGGCAACATATTCCTGAGGCGCAAGATGTTCCGTAATCAGAAGCTGAGCAACGCTGTCTCCCAAACCGCCTAATCTGTTGTGTTCTTCAGCAGTTACGACACATCCTGTTTTTTTTACTGATTTTAAAATCGCTTCAGAATCCAGAGGTTTGATGGTATGAATATTAATGATTTCTGCATCTATTCCCTGCTCTTCCAACATTTCTCCTGCTTTTATCGCTTCCCAAACCAAATGTCCGGTTGCAATAATCGTTACATCTTTTCCTTCGTTCACCATCCAGGCTTTTCCGATTTCAAAAGTTTGATTTTCATCGGTGAAAACAGGAATCACAGGTCTTCCGAAACGCAGATAAACAGGACCTTTATAATCTGCAATTGCAATAGTTGCCGCTTTGGTTTGGTTGTAATCGCAGGTATTGATAACCGTCATTCCGGGAAGCATTTTCATTAATCCGATGTCTTCCAGAATCTGGTGTGTTGCGCCGTCTTCGCCTAAAGTCAGTCCGGCGTGAGAAGCACAGATTTTTACGTTTTTATCGGAATAAGCTACCGATTGACGAATCTGGTCGTACACTCTTCCGGTAGAAAAGTTGGCGAAAGTTCCCGTAAATGGAATTTTGCCTTCTATCGCTAAACCAGCTGCGATACCAATCATATTGGCTTCAGCAATTCCAATTTGGAAAAAACGTTCGGGTGCTTTTTCGATAAATTTCTCCATTTTAAGGGAACCGATAAGGTCGGCGCAAAGTGCTACGACATCAGGATTTTTATCTGCCAGTTCTGCAAGACCGGCTCCGAAACCGCTTCGGGTATCTTTTTTTTCTGTGTAGGTATATTTTTTCATTGTTTTTATCTGTTGATGGTTGTTTAAACGCAAAGAGCGCAAAGATTTTTTTTGTATTGAGAATATTTTCGTTCGCAAAGGCGTAAACTCAGCTAAGCAATTAGGTGTACGCAATTGACTAAGGAAATTATATCGAATGTTTTGTTTTCTGTTTTTGCCATAATGATTTTTTATTGTCTAAAATAAATAATGAAACCTTTACAGGTCACCTCTACGAGGTTTTGTAATTGCAAAACTGTTTTTTCCTATTATCAGTTCGCTCCTATGGAGCATTTATTAAAATCTAAAACCTATTAAGACACAGCCACAGCGTGGCGAACCGTTAATAGAAAAATTAAGTTCAGAGAATCAAGCTCCGTAGGAGCGACCTGCAAAAAACATAAAAACAAAATCCCTTGTTTTTAGCGGAGAAAGAAAATATTAACCTTCTAACTTTTATGATAATTGATTGGTTTGGAACGGCGAATCGTTCGCAGCCCGACTTGAGTGGAGCTCTTTTTGCGAATTCACAATGGAAAAAGCCTCGGGAATTTGCAAAAAAGCGGGAACGGAAGGCGGATCAAGCTGCCCAAATAATTTAAAGTCTAATAATCTCCTAAAGTTTCTTCGAGTTGGTCTAATGCTTTTGCCAATTGCTCATCGTTAGGTGCTTTTCCGTGCCACGCGTGACTTCCCATCATATAATCTACGCCGTGACCCATTCCTGTTTTCAGAAGAATACATATAGGCTGACCTTGTCCCGTTAATGATTTTGCTTCGTCCAGAACTTTGAGAATTTCTTCCATATCGTTTCCTTTTTCTACTTCCAGAACTTTCCAATCGAAGGCTTCGAATTTGGTTTTAAGATTACCCAAAGAAAGGACTTTTGAAGTTGGACCGTCAATCTGTTGCCCGTTGTAATCGATGGTTGCTATCAAATTATCAACCTTGTTGTGAGAGGCATACATTATAGCTTCCCAATTCTGCCCTTCCTGCAACTCACCATCGCCGTGAAGTGTGAACACTAAATTCTCATCTTTGTTCAGCTTTTTACCGACTGCGTGACCAATTGCCACAGACATTCCTTGCCCCAGAGAACCGGAAGCTATACGAACTCCTGGAAGATGTTCGTGTGTAGTTGGATGTCCCTGCAATCTTGAATTCAGTTTTCTGAAAGTTGCCAGTTCCGATTTATCAAAATAACCTGCGTGCGCCAAAACACTGTAGAAAACAGGGGAAATATGACCGTTGGAAAGGTAAAATACGTCTTCATCTTTACCCTTCATATCAAATCCTTCCTTTCTTTTCATCGCATCAAAATAAAGTGCGACCAGAAAGTCTGTGCAACCCAACGAACCGCCGGGATGACCTGACTGACAGGCGTGAACCATTCTTACAATATCCCTTCTCACCTGCGAAGCGATATTATTGAGTTTTGAAATATCGTGCTGCATAAATTATTGCATTTTTTGTGAATCTTTGATAAACTGCTCCAGTCCTGAATCTGTCAAAGGATGTTTTAACAACGAAAGAATCGGCTGAATCGGGCAAGTCACGACATCTGCACCAATTTTTGCGCAATTGATGATGTGCATACTGTGTCTTACAGAAGCCGCTAAAATCTCTGTTTCGTAGCCATAATTATCGAAAATAAGACGGATTTCTTCAATAAGATTCAAACTGTCTGTCGAAATATCATCTAATCTTCCCAAGAACGGAGAAACATAACTCGCACCAGCCTTTGCTGCCAAAAGAGCTTGTCCAGCAGAGAAAATTAATGTGCAATTGGTTTTGATTCCTTTGTTGGAAAAATATTTTAAAGCTTTCACGCCGTCTTTAATCATTGGGATCTTCACGACGATATTTGGATGAATTGCGGCAAGAATTTCGCCTTCTGCAATCATTTCTTCGTAAGTTGTAGAAAGGACTTCCGCTGAGATAGCACCATCAACAATGTCACAAATGTCTTTGTAATGTTGCAAAATAGCTTCTGTTCCGCTGATACCTTCTTTTGCCATCAAAGATGGATTGGTTGTAACGCCATCCAGAATTCCGAGGTCGTTAGCTTCTTTTATCTGCTCTAAGTTAGCAGTGTCAATAAAAAATTTCATAAGATATGTGGTTAAATTTATTTAAGTGTTAAAATTACACTTATATATTTACTCGTACAATTTTTCTCTAAAATTTTAGATATATTTAATTTACAATCTTTATTTTAGAGAAAAAGTAGAAATAATATATAAAGTGATTTCTAAGTTGGAGAAATCTTAATTATGATGTCCCATATTGAGTTTAATCCTCTTTAAATCTTCCAGTTCGTGAACAGGTCTTTCGATATCATATGGAATCGGCATTTTTGAAAACGTCTGAAAATAAAGTAAGCAGGCATCTTTCCACCAAACTGCATCTTTTGCCTGTATTTTCAGCTTATCCTGAACATCTGAAAACCTCTCCCCATCAATATAAGGCTGCATTTTATCCCAAACTTTTTGATAGTCACGGACATTTTTTACACCTGTGTCATATTTGTAAGAAAGTTCTTCCCACAAGGTTTTACCATCTTTCATTTTATAATCCCAAGGAACGTGATGAAACCAGAGAATGAGGTTTTCGGGAGTCGTTTTGATATTTCCGTAGATGTCGTTGAGTGGAGGAAAATATTGTGAAACAGCATTGCTTCCCGTTTTGGTTCTGTCAAAACCAAGTCCTTTTTCATCAGCCTGATGATAATAAACCGGCGACCAATCAGGTCTTCCGCCTTTGTAATCGCCCCACGGTTCAGGACCATAATGATGTCCACCTGCGAAAATATGATGAAGACCAAGCGGCATCATATAATCTACGGCAGTTTCTCTTGAAGTGAGCATCATTTCTTTTACAGGATTGAGGAATTTTTCATCATCATTAAACGTCATTTTAATCCATTCATCAGCAATCTGTTCTGAAGTCAAATCGTGGTTCCAAGCCAAACGTCCGAAAGCATACCAATTGGCTTGTGCAAAATGATGCCCTGTCCAGTTTTTATCCTCACCAATGTTTGCAACCGCAGAAATTGCGGTTAATTTTGCTGGCCTTAAAGTTCCGTCCGTAATTTTGGCAATCGTGGAACCTTTTCCATCAGAATACGTATCGCTATCTAAAGTTTCTTTAAATAATGGTGCGAGAAAAACCAGATGATTGGCTTGCCCTAAATATTCCTGAGTAATTTGAAATTCAACCATTTCGGGCGTTTTTTTCAATGCTCCAAATAGTGGATTAAACGCTTCCCGAGGCTGAAAATCAACAGGTCCGTTTTTAATCTGAATAATGACATTATCTCTGAATTTCCCATCAAGAGGAACAAATTCCAGATAAGCCTGTTTTGCACGGTCATCTTTACTCGGACTATAAACAAATGCTCTCCACATCACAATTCCGCCGTAAGGTTTCAGGACATCTGCCATCATATTGGCACCGTCTGCGTGCGTTCTTCCGTAATCCTGCGGTCCTGGCTGTCCTTCAGAATTAGCTTTAACCAAAAATCCGCCGAAGTCTGGAATCAACTTATAGATTTCTGCAGCTTTATTCTTCCACCATTTCTGAACATCTTTGTTCAGCGGGTCGGAATTCTCAAGACCTCCCAAAACTTTTGGTGATGAAAAATTAACAGAAAGATATACCTTGATTCCGTAAGGTCTGAAAATATCTGCTAGAGCTTTTACTTTTTCCAAATAATCTTTTCTGAGCATATTTGGCGAGGCATTGACGTTGTTAAGAACGGTTGCGTTAATTCCGATGGATGCATTTGCTCTTGCATATTCTTCATATCTCGGCGAAATGGTGTTCGGTAAATCTTCCCATTTCCAAAGTGAATGTCCTGCATAACCCCGTTCAATAGTTCCGTCCAGATTGTCCCAATGGTTGAGAATTCTGACATTGTACGATGGTTTTTCGATAATATCAAGATTTGCCAATGAAGATTTTGTCTGCTGCAAACGTAAAATATGGTAAACCCCGTACAACAATCCAATTTCTTTTTCGGCAGAGATGACCAATTTGTTCTGAACTGATTTTATCGTGTAACCGCCTTTCAGATTTTTTAATGATTTGTTCGTACGAAGTTCAATTTCCTGACCTTGCCAATGATTCATCAATTCTTTTTTGGCAATATTCAGAGTCGGATTGTTTCCTTTGGAAATAATTTTATCTGCCGAAACTCCATTTTTTGCCGGGAAACGAAGCCAAAGCTGACTTCCGTCTTCTGCAAAAATCGTCAACGGAATCATTAGAAATAATAGAATGTACAGTCGGAAATAGCGCATTAGATTTTCTTTTAATTTTTATTTAAATAAGTTTTGGCTAAAGCCAAATTGTATCTCTTCATCTTTAAACGGGCTAAAGCCCGTTCCTATTGATAATAGGATTTCATCCTATCCTTCGTTAAAGCGTCCCTTCGGGACTTTTGGTAGCTTATTCTTCTAAACCTTTAATGGTTTTAATTTTACCATCTTCATCGTATTCCAATTCTACTACTTTCATACTTCTGAGCCAGGTTTTTCCTTCACTTGGAACAGAATCGTGGAAGAAGAGATACCATTTTCCTTTAAATTCAGCAATACTGTGATGGGTTGTCCATCCAACGACAGGTGTCAGAATTTCTCCCTGAAAAGTAAATGGACCATAAGGATTATCTCCCGTCGCATAGCATATCAAATGTGTATCGCCGGTAGAATATGAGAAATAATATTTGTCGTTGTATTTATGCATCCAGGACGCTTCGAAAAAGCGGTGTTTGTCACCGTGAAGCAAAGGATTTCCGTTTTCATCGAGAATAAGAACGTCTTTTGGTTCTTCACCGAATTCCAACATATCCTCACTTAACAATGCAACTTTAGAAGGGATTGCCGGTTCATCTTCATTAGGAAGAATTGCGGATTCCAATGCTTTGTTATTTCTGTAACGCTGCAATTGTCCGCCCCAGATTCCACCAAAATACATATAATATTTGCCATTTTCTTCAAAAATACAAGGGTCGATGCTGTAACTTCCCATCATCGGATGTTTCTCCGGCACAAACGGTCCGTAAGGTTTATCACTTACTGCAACGCCAATTCTGAAGATATCGTTTTTATCTTTTAAAGGAAAATACATATAATATTTACCGTTTTTATACGCCACATCGCAATCCCACAACTGTCTTCCCGACCACGGAATATCCTTTACCGAAAGAACAACACCGTGGTCTGTAATTTCGCCGTTTTCCACATCATCAAGCGAGAAAACGTGGTAATCATTCATATCAAAATGGTCTCCATTGTCGTTTTCTTCTATACCACTTTCACGGTCGTGTGATGGATAAATGTACAATTTACCTTCAAAAACGTGTACGGACGGGTCTGCCATATAATCTTTTGGGAACAGATATTTTGATTGTTTCATTTTAATTTAGATGTTTAGATAATAGACTTATTTTTCTTTTGTTAATTGAATAATTTTTTCCACCACAGGTTTTGTCTGATAATTCCGGTCGAAAAGTAACGGATAATCGGTTCTGCCTTTTACCGGGAAATCATTTTTCCAGGATTGAGCATCAGTCGTTCCCCACAAGGTTACTCTCCTGATTTTATCCTGATGTTTCAGAAATAATCTGAAAAAATCCAGATAACGGTTTTCCCATTCTGTTTTTACATTTTCGGGAAGTCCGGCTGTGTAAGGATTCATTTTCGCATCATATTCTACCTTATCGGAAACGTTGGCAGAAGTTCCCCAAGGCGACGGTAATGCACTGATTTCCATTTCGGTAACATTCACCTTTACACCAGCTTCGGCATACTCTACTATTGCTTTTTCATATTCTGCTAATTTGGGAGTATCTAATCCAACGTGGGTCTGCATTCCTACTCCATCAATACGGATTCCTCTGGATTTTAAATTTTTAACGATTTTGACAACCGTTTTTACTTTTTCCGGAAACCATTCATTGTAATCATTATAATACAATTCTGCATTTGGGTCGGCTTCCTGAGCGTACTGAAATGCTAAAGGAATAAATTCTTCGCCAAGAATTTCGTAGAATTTACTTTTACGGTAAGAACCGTCTTCCATTATGGCTTCGTTAACAACATCATACCCTTTCACACGACCTTTATATCTGCTCACAACCGTTGTGATGTGATTTTTCATCCTTTGTTTTAAAACTTCCGGAGAAACATCTTTTCCGTCTTTGTCTATGAAAAACCATTTTGGTAATTGGGAATGCCAAATCAAAGTATGACCGATGATGAACATTTTATTTTTTTCTCCAAACGCCACAAATTTATCGGCATCATCAAAAAAAAATTTTCCTTCTTCTGGCTGCAAAAACATTGATTTCATACAGTTTTCTGCAACGATGGAACTGAACTGATTTTTAATAATCTCAACGGATTTCACCTCTGTTTCGTGAATCTGAGAAAGACTCATCGCCGTTCCGATGTAGAATTTATTTTTGAATGCATTTTTCAGGGTTGCATCAGAATTTCCCGTGCTTGCTGTCTTGCACGAGACTGTTAAGGTTAAAATTCCTAATAATGCTATTATTTTTTTCATAAGATTTTTATTTTCATTTGATCTTTTATTGAGCGGGCAAATTGATTTTCAATCAGCCTTGTCAAGGTTTTGAACCTTGACAAGGCTTTTTTAACACGCCGAATCACTCGCAGCCCGGCTTGAACGGAGCTCTTTTTGTGGAGCGAAGCGGAACAAAAAAGCGGGAGTGGAAGACGGAAAAGCTGCCCAAATTTTTTATTTTATCTTTAATTTTTCGCTTTTCTTCTTTCTTTTAGGTCGTGCTCGATTTCGATTTCCTTTTTCTTGTTGATTTCGTAGAACATCAGCAATCCACAAGCTAAAAAGAAAGGAATGGATGGAAATACGCTGACCAGCATTTTGGCTCCAGCTGAAACACTTGCCGGCTGAACAACGCTCATTGCACCTTCTGATGAAATGTATCCATATTTTCCGATAATTAATGCAACCAGCGAACTTCCGATGCTTAAACCAACCTTTAAGCCGACCATCATTGCTGAGAAAATAATTGCTGTCGCTCGTCTATTGTTTTTCCATTCTGAATAATCTGCAACATCCGCAATCATTGCCCAAAGTAATGGTGTCCCGATTCCATAAAAGAAACCGTGTAGAATCTGGGATAAGAACATTAATCCAACAGATTTTGGCGGGTAAAATATAAATGCTAAGACAAATAATGTTGAAATAAAAAGTGAAGCGATAAATGCATCTCTTTTGCCATATTTATCTGCAAACTTTTTTGAGAAAGTGATTCCAACAATCATCATAATGATTCCACCTGCATTGAATAATCCGAAACCTGCTGAACGAGGGTCTTCTCCGAAGAAATTCATCCCAATGGAATTGAAAAAATCGGTAATCGGCGATATAAATTGCTGCAGTGAAGCTTCATCGACATAATTGTTGAAATAATATACATACGAACCGCCTTTCATTGCCAATGTAATGAAAATCAATGCAGTAACGGTTAACATAATAATCCACGGCTTGTTTTTCTTTAAATCTTTTAAGTCCGCGCTTAAAGTAGATTCCTGCTCCGGTTTTGGAATGACTCTTTCTTTGGTCGTGAGAAAAGTGATGAGTAACATTACCGTTCCGATAATTGCCAGCCAAGTCATTACCACCTCGATTCCGGCTGCTTTGTCACCATGTCCAGCCGACAAAATAATCGGAAGCATAAATACCTGAACGAAGAACTGCGCAAACATCACAGCCACAAAACGGTAAGACGAAATACTGTTTCTTTCACTCATATCGCCTGTGATAACGCCACTTAATGCTGCGTAAGGTAAATTATTGGCTGCGTAAAGTAATAGTAAAACAGAATAAGTAATTGCTGCATAAATCATTTTTCCTTTATAAGAAAAATCAGGTGTGCTGAATGCAAAAAGTGCCGCAGCACCCAATGGAATTGCCGTTAATAAAATCCAAGGACGGAATTTCCCCCATTTTGTACGGGTTCTGTCTGCTAAAGCTCCAATCAACGGGTTGAAGACAAAACCAGCCAATAAACCAACCGTAAGCGTAATGATGGATGCATCTTCCGGTTTTAATCCGTAAATATCTGTGTAAAAATAAGCTAAATACGTCACTAAAGTCTGGAAAACCAGATTGGCGGCTAAATCTCCTAAACTGTAGCCGATTTTCTCAACGACAGATATTTTTTGAGATGAGTTGTTCATTTTAATAATTTATAATTGATAAATGATAATTGATTATTCTGTCGTAAATGGTGACGCGGGAAGTCCGGTCTTGTTTTTCAGATTCCCATCGGGATTGTCTGCCCAATCGTATCTTACTGAAATGGGATTTGAAACGGTGTCGTTCCAGACAATGATTTTGTTGCTCTCGATTTTGGCTTTTGCCCATTCATATTTTCCATCTTTTCCTTTGATAGTGAATCCTTTCAGTTCTGAAACCGGTGCAAAATCATCAGTTCCATTTTTAAAGGAAAGAATGATTTTATTTCCTTCGATTTTCATCGACTGATAAACTGGTCCGTCTGCGATGATATTTTTCTTGTCAGCAACTTTAAGCGCCTGTAAAGCTAATCTGTCGCCAACCGATTTTTTGTTCAGAGGATGAATATCGTTCCACTCTCCTATATCGATAATTACGGCAAGTCCGGTGTTCGGAACTTTCAACGAAACCTGACGTTGCTGGTCTCTCAGCTCTGCCCAATTGCTTTCCACAGGCTGCGCTTTTGATTCCATAAAATTCGCCAGTTGAACGGTGAAGAAAGGCAAATCTTTCTGGTTCCATTTGTTTCGCCAATCGGTAATCATTGTGGTCAGCAGATCACCGTATTCTTTCGGTTTCCCGGTGTTGCTTTCGCCTTGATACCAAATGGCACCTTTGATATTATAATTAATAAGCGGATTAATCATTGCGTTATACAATCCGGTCGGTTTCCAACGGATGAAAGTAGTTCCGGGAGCCATTTTTTCCATTTTAGCGCCGATTTTATATTTCCATTCGGATTTTAAATCTATTTTCTGTCCGTCGATTTCTAAGTAATAAGGCTTGTCAGCAATGAACTGTCCTTTTCCGCTTCCATTGGAGATTCTCACAGCAATCACATTTTTCCCTTCTTTTAAAATGCCTGCCGGAATTTCGTACCAACGGGGAGGATATTCATAAGTTACATTGCCTACTTTCGTTCCGTTGATGTAGGTAACATCGGCATCTTTTATTCTTCCTAAATTTAAAAAAGCGACTTTTCCTGCCTGATTTTTAGTTAAATTAATTTCTTTTCTGAACCAAACTGAACCTTCGAAAGAACCTTCCTTATCCTCCCAAGAACCGGGAATATTCATTGTTTTCCAGTCAGAATCGTTTAGGTCAAAATTTTCCCAATGTTGGTTTAATCCGATATCACTTTGGTCGAGTTCCGAGTACCAAGCTTTGCTTAATGCCTGTTCGCCAGATTCTGTAGATTTTATCAAATCATCATTTCGCCATTTTTTGGCTTCGTCAAGATATTCGGGATATTTTTTCAGAGAATTTTCATCCATCCACGCCTGAATCGGAGAACCACCCAAACTTGCGTGGATAATTCCAACGGCCACTTTATTTTTCTGACTTAATTCTTTAGCGAAAAAATAAGCAACTCCCGAAAAATTAAGAATCGTTTGTGGATTTGTCGCTTCCCATTTTCCGCCATCAAGCTCGGTCTGAGGTGATTTAAAATTATATTTTTGAGGAACAGTGAAAAATCTGATATTTTGGTTATTCGCATTTTTGATTTCATCGGCATAAAGCGGAGTCAGTCTGCGCATTGGCAACTCCATATTCGATTGCCCGGAAGCGAGCCAGACGTCTCCGATAAGAATATCTTTCAGTGTAATCTCATTGATGGTCATCGTGTAAGGTCCGCCAGCTTTTTGTTCAGGAAGTGTGATTTTCCAGTTTCCGGTTTGGTCGGCATTGGTTTTGTAATTTTTGTTGAGGAATTTTACTTCCACTTTTTCTCCGGCATCAGCTTTTCCCCAAACATTCAGTTTTTGGTTACGCTGCAAAACCATTCCATCTGAAACCAAAGTTGGAAGCGTGATTTTTGCATCAATAAAGGAAATGCATAATGAGCCTACGAATAAAATTAATATTTTAAAAAAGATTCTGTTTTTCATAGCAAATTTGAATTCTGCAGTTTATTTTTAGTTTTTATCTGGCATTTGGGTCAGCAATCTTACTTCGATGATTTTCGGAGTCAGAGATTTTTCATTTGTATTGAATCTTACATTAAGAATTTCTTTCCTGCTTTCAGATTCAGGAATCGGGATTAATAAAGATTGTGGAGAACCGCCCGTTTTTCCTTCAAAATTTTTAGAAATAACCTTCATTCCATTGATTTCCGCATTCAAGGTACGATTGTTATTGGCATCGAAATAAAGAAGATAAAGGTATTTTGCATTTTTATCTTTGTTTCTCATCTGGTAGCTGAACCAGCCTTTTGCCTCACGGAAATGGCGGTCTTCCATATAACCAGTGTTGGAATCTTTGCTGTCGATGAAATGGTCTGATTCCGGCTGCTGCTCGCCCAACTGAATTTTATCTGAAGTGATATTGTCCAGTTTTCTGATTTCCTCTTCTTCTTTGGCTTTCTGTTTCTGAATCATTTCGATTTTATCCTGATTCGCCTGCGGAAAATAAATAATGTAGCGTTCTTCCTGAATCTTATAAAACGGAACCAATTCCAATCCGTTGCTGAACTTATCCTGAGGATACAAACCTTTTAATCTGAAGGTTAAATCTTTAATATTAACCGTTTCCAAATGGCTTAAAACAGAATCTGAACTTCCCAAAATAGTCGGAATTTCATTCAAAGGAATTTGTGGTCCGTGTGCAATATGTCCGCCTCTGCTATCATCGGCGAAAAGTCCGTCCTGATTTTCTTTTCCGCATTTCGCAGCCAAAACGATAGGTCCATATTTGAAGGCAAAATAATCTGAATGGTCAGGAAGCTGTTCTGCAGAAAGATGCATCGGCATCTTCATTTCGATAACATCTCCTTTTTTCCATTTTCTTTTGATGGTAAAATAACCTTCAACATCAATGGGAACGCTAATATTTTTATTATTTAATGAAATCGTAATTTCAGAAGCATTTGCCCATTCCGGAGCTCTTAATTTTAAATTTATATTTGATTTTGAAGCAACATCAAAAACTAATTTTGTCGATGGATTTTCAGGGAAATTATTTTCCTGTCTCAGAACCAATTTCTTTTCTGACCATTTTAAAACGGAAGGAATAAACAGATTCACGTACAAATCTTCATCAGAATAAGCATAGATCATTTCACCATATTTGGCGTGATTTTCCATTCCGGAACCTACGCAGCACCAAAAGCTGGTTTCCGGCTGGGAATAAACCCTGTAATGACCGGGACGCATCGGCGTGAAATAGACAAAACCACCTTTTTCGGGATTTTGCGTTGAAAGAATATGATTGTATAAAGCTCTTTCGTAATAATCTACGTAAGAGGATTTTGGATTGGTCGCGTACAATTCTTTGGAAAGTTTCAGCATATTATACGTATTGCAGGTTTCGGGACCTTCGATACTTTTAATCATTCCGCTGAAATCATTGATGGGATTAAAATGCTCGCTTACGCTGTTTCCTCCAATAATTGATGACCTTTTTTGTGTGACATTCATCCAGAAAAAATCTGTTGCATTGCTCCATTCTTTGTTATTTTCTAAATCTGCAATCCTCTTAAAACCAATCACTTTCGGAATCTGTGTGTTGGCGTGGATTCCTGTGAGTTTGTCTTCACCATTCAACAATGGGTTTAAAATTGCAAGATGTGAAAAACGATGGGCAAGCTTGAGATATTTTGGATTTTTTGTAATGTCATAAACATCGGCAAAAACTTCATTCAGACCGCCATGCTCACTGCGAAGCATTTCCTGAATCTGTTCATCGGAAAGTCCGGAAACTTCATCAGCCATCCAATCAGTGAGCTTTATCAGCATTTTTTTTGCTTTCTCACTATCGGCATACCAATAGGCATCTCGTAAACCCGAATATATTTTGTGAATATTATATAAAGGAACCCAGCGGTCATTCAGACCGAAAGTTGCAGCCCGGATATTTCCATCGGCAATTTCTTTCCAGATTTTTTTACCGTTCGGAACACCGGAAAGGTAGCCGTTTCCTGAAAGATTCTGGCAACGTTCCAGCTCATCAATCATATAATCCAGACGCTGCTTGACTTTTGGATCACCTGTGGAAGCATACATCAATGCCAAAGCTGAAACGTAATGACCGCCGATATGGCCATCAAGTCCGGTATTTTCCCAATTGGGATAGTTTTCTTTTTTAGGTTTCAGTCCCGCTTCTTTCAGATAAGGTGCAAGAAGTCGGTCTGCATCCATCGACAGAATATATTTTTCATCCGTCTGCATTGCTCTACTGAAAACACTTTCAGACAAATGAACCTTGTTGAGTGGAAAGTAGCTGACATTTTTCTTTACCTGCCCAAAAGCAAGCGAAGTAAAGCCTAAAAATAATATCAGTGATTTTTTGTTCATTAATAAATGTTATTTCTACATTTCTAAAATAAAAGAAAGTAACCAGATAGCAAACAATTTTCATCATTTAGAAATAAATCTTATTGAAAAAGCATTTTAGACAACGAAAAAAAGTTAAAAAAAGCTTTACCTTATCATAAAAAACAAGAATAGACAAACCATACAATATCAATTAAATAAATATAATTTAGTCATTATCAAAATAAACAGAGTGGGTTTACAAAAAACTATTAAAATTTATATTCATACTTATCGTATTTTAAATAATATGTTGCATAAATTCTTGACTTAAATCCAAAATAAAATTTTAACACAATTTTAACATTGCATTCATATAGGATTCATAGTAATTTTAACAAATAAATTGCAGAAAAGATGAAAACAATTCCCCAAAACACTTCCTGAAACAAGCAAATCATTAAAAATTTGGCGACGACAGAAAAATAAAGTGTTTAACATACATTTATTTATTTTTCATATTAAAATCTACTTTAAAACCTTTAACTTTGTATAAAATCATTTTTGATGGAAGAGAATTATCCTAAACATTTTGTCGCAGTAGACTGTATTATCTTCGGTTTTGATGGAGAAAATCTTAAAATTCTCTTGATTAAAAGAAATTTTGAACCCAATAAAGGAGATTGGTCATTGATGGGCGGATTTATCACTGAACAGGAAAGTTCTGACCAGGCGGCCAATCGTATTCTAAATGCGTTGACAGGTCTGGAAAACATCTATCTCGAACAATTGAATACCTACACTGCGGTTGACCGCGATCCCAGTGCCAGAATTATGTCGATATCGCATTATGCATTGATTAACATTCAGGATTCTATTCAAATCAATGAAAAATACAGCGCTAAATGGTTTGATTTAAAAGGTCATCCCGATTTGATTTTTGATCACAATGCAATGGTGAAAGATGCTGTCCTGAGACTGAGAAGAAGAGCAACCACAAGACCGATCGGCTTTGAGCTGTTACCTGAAAAATTCACAATGAAAGACCTTCAGAATCTTTACGAAGCTATTTTTGACGAAAAATACGACAAGCGTAATTTTACCAGTAAAATCAATGCATTGGATGTATTGGTAAATACTAACGAGAAAGATATGAGCTCTTCTAAAAAAGGTTCTTTTCTGTATACTTTTGATGAAGAAAAATATAATAAAAAAATCGCGGAGGGTTTTATGTTTAAAATTTAAGATTAGAAACTTCCGGTAAATTTCACTTTAATACCCAACTGAAAATTGGCAATCGTCTTGAAGATTTCGATTAAAGTTACTTGTTCTATTTTCGTCAGTTTGTTAATTTCGACATAATTATCAGGATGTTTTTTATCAATGTTGATTTGATTTGCCTGATTTTTTAAGCGAAGCGCCATCAAGTAATAATATGATTGATGCATTTCATTATACTGCTGCTGCGTGAAAATCCCGATTTCCGTCAGTTTTTTCATTCTTTCGCCTGTATTTTCCATTTCAAGATGATTTTTCAGTGCGTAGACACGAACCAAATCTACAATTGGAGACATCGCAGTTTTGATATCAAAAACTTCTGATTTCCCGATAGTCTGGGTTTTTATTCTTTTAAAAAAAGTCAAAGGCGGTTCATATTGAAGTGCATTTTTTGCAATATGTGCAAAGAAAATTTGATTGGGCGAAACGAGTTTTTCTTTAATGAAAGTTTTCAGTTCACGCACAATATTTTCATCACCATAAATAAAACGGAAATCAAAAAAAGTGGAGAATTTCATTGCATTTTCCGGCACAGATTCTTCAATCCATTGGGCATAATTTCTTTTCCAGTGAGAAAGAGAATGCGTCCATTTTGGATTGCTTGCCATAAAACTGCCTTTGCAGTATTCAAAACCAATCATATTGAGATCGTCTGAAACTTTTTTGGCAAAATCCAGAAAATATTCCCGCACCATTTCCCGGTGTTCGTTGGCTTTATCTTCGTAGATGATTCCGTTGTCCTGGTCGGTACTCAATGTCTGCTCTTTTCTTCCTTCGCTTCCTGTGACAATGAATGCGAATTTCGCAGGTGGTTTTCCTATTTCCTTTATGACTTTTTCTATCACTTTTCCGGTTATCGTATCGGCAATCGTGGTAATGACCTGACTGGCAATTTCGCCGTGCACGCCTCTTCCCAAAAGCTGATTGATGATATCCGGAACCTGATTCCATTTTTTACGGAGTTCTTCTGTATTTTCTGCCTGTTTTACTGATTGAATAAAAACCAGAGGACTCTGCGCCTGTTCACTCAGCAAACGGTTTCTGCTCAGAAAACCGACATATTCCTCCTTATTTTTAACTAAAAGATACCTTGATTTAGTTTTAAACATCATCAGAACGGCTTCATACAAATAGGCATCGCTGGAAATACTGACAATCGGATTATCCATCACTTCCGAAATGGCAATCTTTGAATCCAAACAACGTGCGATGACATTATCCCTTAAAGTAATATCTGTCGCATAACCAATAATCTCGTCACTCCCCGATTTTTTTATAAAAATACAGCTCACTTTATTGGCTGCCATCATTTTGGCTACTTCAAAAACAGGCGTATTTTCCCCACACGAAACGATACTTTTGTAGGTAATTCCTTCAATTTTCCTGGAATACAATTGGTCGGCCGCAAAATAACTTTCCTCGAAAGTGGCGGGTGTTTTTACAAAATGAGAAAACTCTTCATCCAGCATTTTTTTACCAAAATCTGAAGTGAAATAGTGGAAAAAATCTTCGTAGGCATTGCATAATTCGTAAAATTCCTTTCTGGGTAAGGTGTAAACCACGGTTCCTTTTTTGGCAATAGCAGATTTCAGCGCACGAACTCTGTTCAGAATAATGGAAATTCCGCCAAAACAATAAGGTTTATGATGTTTGGTAATTGCTCTTTTGTTTTCTGAAGCGTCGAAAAAGAAGGTTTCATATTCGCCGGATGCTATAATACTAACTCCTGTCATCTCCGTCACATCCTGACGATAAATCAGTGTGTCTTTAGAAAACTCAGTTTTAATCAATGTTTCAGAGATCTCGGCAAGAACTGTTTCAGGTAAAAGATGGAAAGGTTCTGTTATTTTTAATAGTGAAATGATTTTTTCTTCCATAATTTTATTTTTGCCACGGATGCACAAATTTTTAAACTAAAATCAGGTAAACTTTCCACCCAAAAGAAAGTATTAAAGATTTAATTCGTGTATTCGTGGTTATAATTAAAATTTATTTCAATTTATCTGTTAAAAATTTTAATTTACATTCAATTTCGTGATGGATTTTCTGAAATTCATCTTCTGAAATTTCTCCACGGGAAAGAATTTCAAAAAAACATTTTGCCGTCATTTCTGCATCAATCATCGCATCGTGAGAACGTTCCATTTTTTCATTAAAAAGAAATTCAAAAAGCTGATTCAAACGAAGATAAATAACTTTTGGATTCAAATTATAGTCTTTGCTTTTTAGCATTGTACAATAAAAATAACTTTGCTGAAAAGGATTTTCCAGACCTGCCCTGTAAAAATCACAGCTCAGCGTATCAATATCAAACTCAGTAAAATGTCCGATAATCAACGGTTGATATTTTTGAATATCCTTCGAAAGTTGTTCTAAAATCAATTTCCGGTTTTGTCCGTTTTTGCTTAAAAATTCTTTGGTAATTCCGTGTATTTTAAAAGATTTGGCACTAATTTTTAAATTGTCATCATCAATGTAACAATTTTCTCTTTTAATCTCGATACCGTTTTCATCATAAATAATCCACGAAACCTGAACTGCTGAAGGCCAATTTTCGGTGTCAGAGTAAGGTAAATCCCAGCGTTTTGGAATTCCCGTTGTTTCGGTGTCGATAAAAAGGAGATGTTTTTTCAAAACTTTATTTAAAATTACAAAATCATCAGAATATTTAACAAAAATAGGATGCCAATAATGACATCCTATTTTTAATTTATTTTAAAATTACCAGAATCTTACGTAAAGTGCGGTCAGTAAAAGAACCGTCACTACAATCATAACCAAAGTTCTGTTATCTACTTTAAACATTGTTGCATCTATTGCGAAAGCTTTCGGATTCACTTTCGGACCAGCCAAACTGATCATCACCATTACAGCAACTGTGATAAAGAATGACCATCCCATATTAATCAGGAACGGAATTTCTGTAATAGTATGAACAACTCCATTTTCTAATTTTTCATACGTGAAAGCGGTGTATAACCAAGTTTCTTTCCCGAAAATATCTACTGCAAAACTGTTGAAGAAAATCGCAAGTAAAAAACCAAGAAGAACGCCGACTAAAGCTGCAGTTCCCGTAGTTCTCTTCCAGAACATTCCCAAAAGGAACATCGCAAAAACGCCCGGACTGATAAATCCTGTATATTTCTGGATGAATGTAAAACCACCTTCTCCTCCGATTCCCAAAACATCGGTCCACGTAAATGCCAAAGCAACTGCCATTGCAATAATAATTGCCCAACGTCCTGTTCTTACCATCTCTATTTCGGTGGCATCTGCTTTCAAGTATTTTTTGTAAATATCCAAAGTGAAAATCGTGGAAATACTGTTTACTTTTCCTGCCAAAGATGCTACGATTGCTGCGGTAAGTGCTGCAACTGCAAGTCCTTTCAACCCGGTTGGTAAAAATCCTAAAATAGCTGAATATGCACCATCTTTTACCCCATTGAAACCAGGCAAATGCCCTTTTGTATATAAAACATAGGCTGCAATTCCCGGAAGCATTACGATAATCGGCATAAATAACTTCAGAAATCCTGCGAATAAAATTCCGGTTCTTGCCGTTTTTAAATCAGCTCCCAAAGCACGTTGCGTGATGTACTGGTTGCATCCCCAATAGTTTAAGTTTACAATCCACTGACCTGCAAAGTACATTGCCAATCCTGGTAAAACTACATATTTCTGAACACTCAGATTTTCCGGCATTGCCAAAGTTGTGGTAGTTGTCGTTGGCTTATCAAGCATTAATTTGAAATGTTGTGGTGCTTCATTCATTAATGTTTGGAAACCTGCAAAAGCATTTCCTACAGCCGCTCCGTTGATTCTCTGGTCAACGATTTGCAAAGCCATATAAACAGTTGCAAAACCACCGATAATCAAAACAGCTACCTGAATAACGTCGGTATATCCGATTACTTTCATTCCGCCCAAACCAATAAGCAAAGCCATTAGAAGCAATCCAATCATTATAATATGCAGATTATCTCCACCCAATAAAGTATCTATTGCCAATGCTCCTAAATAAAGAATCGAAGTCAGGTTTACAACAACGTATAAAAACAGCCAGAAAACCGCCATTATCAGTGAAACCGATTTGTTGTAACGGGTTTCCAGAAATTGCGGCATTGTATAAATCTTATTCTTGAGGTAAATAGGAATGAACCAAACAGCAATGATAATCAATGCAATTGCTGCAATCCACTCGTAAGCTGCAACGGCAATACCTACGAAAAAGCCTTCCCCACTCATCCCGATAAACTGTTCGGCCGAAATATTGGACGCAATCAAACTGGCACCAATCGCCCACCAAGTGAGTGAACCTTCTGCCAGGAAATAATCTTTACTGCCTGTAGCTGCTGACTTTTTTCTGTTGTAAATCCAGATTCCGTAACCGGCTACCACCACAAAATAAACAAGAAATATGATGATATCAATAGTTGCTAAGTTTCCCATAATTTATTTTTTAACTGAGAATTTATAAATCGTTTTAGTCTGATATTTTTGTCCCGGCTTCAGCTCTGTTGAAGGGAAAGAAGACTGATTCGGAGAATCCGGGAAATGTTGAGTTTCTAAGCAAAAACCTGTTCGGAATTCATTTTTCCCACCTGTTTTGGTATCGAATTTCCCGTCAAGGAAATTTCCGGAATAGAACTGAACGCCCGGTTCATCTGTCAGAACTTCCATCATTCTTCCTGATTCTGGATGATACACTTTGGCGATGCTTCTCATTCCGTTTCCGTTCAGAATCCAGTTGTGGTCGTAGCCTTTTCCTTTTTTCAATTGGTCATCATTTGCATTGATGTCTTTTCCGATTGGTTTTGAAACCGTGAAATCAAACGGACTTCCTTTTACTGCTTTCTGTTCTCCAGTAGGAATTAAAGTTTCATTCACTGGTGTGAATTTATCAGCATTTATCTGTAATTCGTGGTCAAGAATTGTTTTAGTGAAATTCCCTGAAAGATTAAAATAAGAATGTTGGGTAAGATTAACAACCGTTGCTTTATCCGTCGTTACTTCATAAGAAATCTCCAAAGCATTGTCGTCTGTCAAAGTATATAAAACAGTTGTCGACAGTTTTCCAGGATAACCTTCTTCGCCGTCTGCACTTGTGTAAGTCAGCTTCAAAGTTGGAAATTTTGCATCTTTTACAGGTTCAATATTCCAGAATTTGGTATGAAAACCCTCTTTTCCACCGTGAAGAGTGTTTGGTCCGTCATTTTTATCGATGTCGTAAGTTTTACCTTCCAAAGTGAATTTGGCATTGGCAATCCTGTTCCCGTAACGACCAATCAAAGCCCCGAAATAGTAAGGATTTCCGTTGAAATAATCTTCAGGTTTTGTAAAGCCTAAAACAACGTCTTCATATTTTCCGTTTTTGTCGGGTGCAGTTAATGAAGTGATAATTCCACCGAAATTGATGACTTCTACCTTCATTCCGTTCTTGTTGGTTAAAGTATATTTTTTAATGGAATCGCCTTTCGCTGTCACTCCGTAATCTGAAACCTGTATGTTTTCCATTTGTTCTGAATCCGTTTTTTGATGAGTTTCTTTTTTATTGCAGCCGAAAATACATAAAAGTGCAATAATAATCAGATTATAACTTATTTTTTTCATAGTTTGAATGATTTTGCAAGTTTAACGATAATAAATTTCATTCCAGCGAAGGGTATTCTTAAAATCACGGATTTTTGTGTCTCCATCAATAACCAATGATTCAATTCCCGCAATTTCTGCAAAATCTTCCAATTGTTCCGCACTGATGTTTTCGCTGTAACAAGTGTGATGCGCTCCGCCAGCCAAAATCCAGGCTTCTGCAGCAGTGAACAAATCCGGAAGCGGCTTCCAAAGAACTCTTGCCACAGGAAGTTTTGGTAATTCTTCGGTGATTTCCAATGCTTTTGTTTTGTTGATTAACAGTCTGAAATGATTTCCGAAATCCATCAGAGCAGCATTCAGCGAATCGATATTTCCTCTTGAATTGAAAACCAAACGAACCGGATCAGCTTTTCCACCAATTCCCAACGGATGAATTTCACAAGATGGTTTGTCAACCGCTAGAACAGGGTCAACTTCCAGCATATGAGAACCTAGAACCGAAGGATTTGAAGGATTTAGATGATAAGTATAATCTTCCATAAAGGCATTTCCGCCCTCAAGACCTTGTCCCATCGTTTTCATTGCACGAACGAGTGCAGCGGTTTTCCAGTCGCCTTCTCCTGCAAATCCGTACCCTTTTTCCATTAACCTCTGAACGGCAATTCCCGGAAGTTGTTCCAAACCGTGAAGGTCTTCAAAAGTATCTGAGAAACCTTTGAAATTTCCGTCTTTCAGGAATTTTTCTAAACCTAATTCTATTCTTGCTGCTGCTTCAAGAGATTTTCTGTTGCTTCCGCCTGAAAGAAGAGATTCTGCCATTTTGTAAGACGCTTCATATTCTTCCATTAAATTTTTGATTTCGCCATCGCCAATAGAATTGACCACGCTCACCAAATCCCCAATTCCCCAAGTGTTTACTGAAAATCCAAACTTAGTTTCCGCTTCTACCTTGTCGCCATCCGTAACTGCGACGTATCTCATATTATCTCCGAAACGAGCGAATTTAGCACCTTGCCAATCATCCCAACCTGCTGCAACACGGATCCAGTCTCCGATTTGTTTCTGAACTCTTTCATCAGCCCAATGTCCGACAACCACTTTTCTGTTTTTACGAAGTCTGCTTACCATAAATCCAAATTCACGGTCACCGTGAGCTGCCTGATTTAGGTTCATAAAATCCATATCCATCGTAGCCCACGGAATATCCTGATTGAACTGTGTGTGCAAATGTAGCATTGGTTTTTGCAAAGCGGTTAGTCCGCGAATCCACATTTTTGCAGGTGAAAAAGTGTGCATCCAGGTTACGATACCAATACAGTCTTTGGCAAAATTGGCGGCTGTAAGCGTTTCAAAAATTTCTTCCGTAGTTTTTACCGTTGGTTTCAGAACAACTTTTACCGGAATTGATGAAGAAATATTAAGTGCTTCAACAATTTTCTGTGAATGTTCTGCAACCTGCGCTAATGTTTCAGGTCCGTATAAATGCTGACTTCCGGTGATAAACCAGATTTCTTTTGTATTGAGAGGTGTTAACATATTTTTAGTTGATGGTTGTTTGTTGATGGTTGATGGTTTTTTACTTTTGCGTTGTCATTCCGAGGGACGAGGAATCTCTATTGATTATATTTAATTAAGATTCTTCACTACACTACGTTTCGTTCAGAATGACAGACCTTATTTAATTCTTTTATTGTCCGTAATAGGCGTTTTTGCCGTGTTTTCGTTCGTAATGTTTTTTGATGAGCGAATCTTTCAGTCGTGGTGCATCCGGGTTGATTTGTCTTGTGCGATACGCCATTTCTGCGATGGTTTCCAGAACTTTGCTGTTGTAAACGGCTTTATCGGCATTTTTTCCCCAAGTGAACGGTCCGTGATTTCCGATGAGTACCATTTCCACTTCTTCGTAAGACAGTTCTTTTTCTTTGAAACAGTCTAAAATCTGGATTCCGGTGTTGTATTCGTAGTTTCCTTCGATTAAATCATCCCGCATCGGTGGAGCACACGGAATATCCGAAGTCAGATGGTCGGCGTGTGTGGTTCCGAAAATCGGAATGTCCATCTGAGCCTGAGCCCAAGCTACCGAATAGATCGCGTGAGTATGAGAAATTCCGCCAATATTTTCCCAGTTTTTATAAAGGTAAGCGTGGGTTTTGGTGTCAGAAGACGGTCTTAAATTTCCTTCGACTACGTTAGCATCGTAATCTAAAATCACAATGTCTTCCGGTTTTAAAAGTTCGTAGGGAACGCCGCTTGGTTTGATGGCAAAAATTCCTTTTTCACGGTCAACCGCACTTACGTTTCCGAATGTGTAAACTACAAGCTTCAAGGCATCCAACTGCATATTGGCTTCGTAACATTCTCTCTGGAGTTCTTTATAGATGCTCATTTCATTATATTTTTTAACGCAAAAGGAGCGCAAAGTTTTTATTTATTTTTTAAAGTTTCTTTTGTCATTCCGTAGGAATCTAAGCGGTCTAGATTCCTACGGAATGACAAACTTTTTGGTTATAACCTTCTCTTGTTTTTATGCTCAGTCTGCAGCCCGGCTTGAGCGGAAATCCTTTTTTGTGTTGGCAAAAGCGTTGGCAAAAAAAGATTGGGAGCGGAAGACGGATAAAGCTGCCATAAAAAATTTTAGTTGTTAGTTTTTGGTTGATGGTTGTTGGTTTTAATTATATAATCTTTTAACAGGTCGCCTCTACGAGGCTTGGTGTGTATGGACAATTATATTTGGCTATTAACAGTGCGCTCCTACGGAGCTATCAAATCCTGGTTAAAATTTCTATCAACTATAAACTATCAACAATCAACTTCTTTTTTGATTTGACATTATTTTCTGTGAAGTCGGCTAGAATTTGATATTGACTCATTAATTCTGCATATTTTTCTACGTGTTCTGCCTGCGGGAAGTATTCGGCTTCGAAATCGGAACCCATTTTCTGACTTGCTTCCTGAACATTCGGATAAATTCCGGCTGAAACTGCGGCATAAACCGCTGCTCCTAAAGCCGGAGCCTGGTCTGACGCTGCCACCACAATCGGCATATTCAGGACATTTGCCAAAGTCTGCATAATGAAAGGTGATTTTCTGGCAACGCCGCCGATTCCAATGACCTTTTCGATTTTCACGCCTTCTTCTTCGAAACGGTCAACAATTTTCTTGGAACCGAAACAAATAGCATTCACCAATGCTTTGAAAATGTGTGGTGCTTTCGTTCCGAGTGACAGGTTGCTGATAGCAGCTTTCAGCTCTTGATTCGCATCGGGCGTTCTTCGTCCGTTAATCCAATCCAAAGCAATAGGAACGGCTTCGGAAAGAGGAATTTTTTCTGCCTCTAAAGTAAGATTTCGGATAAGATTGTTTTCTATTTCTTCCTTTAATTGTTGTTTTTGACTTTCATCGATGACGTTAGAATTCATCAGAATATTTTGAGTTGGCCACATCAGAATGTCTTTGTACCAGGCCAACAAATCACCAAACGCCGACTGACCCGCCTCCAGACCAATCAATCCCGGAATGACAGAACCATCTACCTGTCCGCAGATTCCTTTGACGGTCTTGTCTCCGATAATATCGTTGGGTGCAACCATAATATCGCAGGTAGAAGTTCCCATAATTCGGATGAGCGTGTTCTCCTCCACTTTTGCACCGACTGCTCCGGAATGTGCGTCAAAAGTTCCTACGGCAATCACAGTATTGGTTGTTAATCCCAGTTTTGCTGCCCATTCTTGATTTAAATTTCCTGCAACCTCATCGGAAGTGTAAGTTTTATCGTACAACCTGTCACGAAGTTCAGCTAATGACGGATCTAACTGACCAAGGAAATCCTTAGACGGCAATCCGTCCCACGATTCGTGCCACATTGCTTTGTGACCTGCGGCGCAACGGCTTCTTTTAAATGTCGTTAAATCCTGATTATCGGAAAGTAGAAACGTGATATAATCGCAATGCTCCATCCAGCTGTACGCCGCATTTTTTACATTTTCATCAACTCTGTTGATGTGAAGAATTTTTGCCCAAAACCATTCGGAAGAATAGATTCCGCCTTCAAATTTGGTGTAATCTTCACCGCCCCAATTTCTCGCTAAATGGTTGATTTCCTCCGCTTCATCAATTGATGTATGGTCTTTCCACAAAACCATCATTACATTGGGGTTTTGTTCGAAACCAGGTGTTAAAGCTAATGCAATTCCCTCTTTGGTTACCGGAAGTGGTGATGAACCTGTGGTATCGATGCAGATGCTGACAATACTTTCAGGAGCTACTCCACTTTCTTTGACAACATCGGAAATGGTTTTTTCCAAGCCTTCGATATGGTCAAGCGGATGCTGACGGAATTGATTTTGTTCCGGCTGACAGAATTTTCCTTCTTTCCATCTTTGGTAATAGCTCACGGATGTGGCGAGTTCGGCTCCGTTTTCTGTATCAATCAGGACTGCACGAACGGAATCTGTTCCATAATCTAATCCGATAACATATTTCTTCATTGTTGCGATGAATTAAATTTTATTAATTTTTATTTTGGTAGACCCTTCGACAGGCTCAGGGTGACATCTCTAATACTAAATCTTAAGCTTTAGTTTAATGTAATAGACTCAAAAGAATCATATTTAATTAAGCTTTAACAAATCGTTACATTTATGTTTAAGAGATTAAAACAAATATATATTTTTATTTTAAATAAATGTAAATATTACACTTAATTTTAATTTTTCTTTTATTGATGGTGCTTAACGACTATTTTATCTTTAAAACAACGAAAGAATTGGCTGGGATTTGAACAGAAAATTTCCCTTTTTTAATCACAGAATTCTCTTCGAGGGGTTTTATGTTTTCTGTTTGAAAATTATTTTCACTCGAAAGTTGAGAAGCTGTCAAGGTTGTTTTGGCTAATTTGCTTCCTAATTTTATGTTTTTTGGATTGATTTCAATTAACTTTTCTTGAGAATTTGTATTAACTATTTTGATAATTACTTCATTATTTTTACCATCTTTCACTGCAGATGCAAAGAGTTGATTTTGTCCTTTTACAGGATTCCCATTTTCAGAAATCTTAATTAAATCTGTTCCTTTATTGTTGGAAAATAATTTCTGAACGTAATAATTGGGTGTTGCATACGACTGAAGATTATTAAACCAAATTAAATCCGGTGTCCATTGCCAACCGTCTGCGTGAGCAAAAAGCGGAGCATAAGAAGTCATCGTGACAACATCGGCATTTCTTTCAAGCCCTGTCATAAATGCAGCTTCGGAAAGTGCAGTCAGCCAATTGTTTTTATTGTCGGGTTTTACTACACCGACTGATTGTGCAGCATATTCTCCGGCAAAAACTTTTGGTCCGGAACGATCATAAGAATCATATCTTCCGGCATTTTTTGTGAACCATTCGGGCGAATTGTAATAATGCTCATCCACAATCTGTGCATTGAGTTTTTTGAGTTCTTTCCAGCCGTAATCGAAGAATTCTCCGTCAGGCGATGGTCCGCTTCCGGAAATGATTTTAATATCAGGATATTTGCCGTGAATGGCTTTCTCGAAAATCTTATAACGCTCAATGTAATCTTCTCCCCACTGCTCGTTTCCAACGCCGATATACTTCATATTGAATGGTTTTGGATGTCCCATTTCAGCACGGATTTTCCCCCATTTTGTATTTTCACTTCCATTGGCAAATTCAATTAAATCCAAAGCATCCTGAACGTAAGGATTTAATTCTTCCAAATGAACCAATTCGGCGGTGTTGAACTGGCACGCCATTCCACAGCTCAAAATCGGTAATGGTTCTGCTCCCAAATCTTCCGAAAGCTGGAAATATTCATAAAAACCTAAACCGAAAGACTGATAATAATCGGGAGTCAGGCGATGCGAAAATCCTGAACTCCATTTGTTGATGAGATATTCTCTGTCGGCGATATTTCCTAAAGTTTTTTTCCATTGATATCTTTCGGCAAGGGTTCTGCCTTCGACAATACAACCTCCGGGAAACCGTAAAAAACCGGGTTGCAAGTCATATAATTTTTGAACTAAATCTTTGCGCAAACCTCCTTTTCTTCCCTTCCAAGTATCTTGTGGGAAAAGGGAAATCATATCCATATTGACGATGCCGTTTCCAGTAAAAGTGATTTGAAGTTTTGCTTTTTCAACTGTTCTTGATGGAGAAAAAACCGCTGTATATTTTTGCCAGCCCTTTCCTTTGATTAGAATGGGAACTGTCGAGATTATCTTTCCGTTTTCGTCAATCAGACTTGCATTGACGGCAGAAATGTTTCCGGATACTTTTTCCAAGTCAAAACTAAAATCATATCCGGAATTCTGATGAAGTCCGATTCCTCTGAAACCTTCATTCTCCAAAATATAATTTTTGTCATTGTAAACCGTGATTCTTGCGTAGTTTTTATTAGTTTTAGAATCATCAGAATAAATCGTCAGAAACCCGGAATCTAAATTCGGAGAAAGGGTTTTCGTGTTTTGTTGTTTCCAGCCCATCATAGGTTCGTCAAATTCAAAACTCCGGTTTTTGATGAGTTCGGCATAAATTCCTCCATCGGCTGCAAAATTGATATCTTCAAAGAAGATTCCGTACATCGTTGGCTGGATTTTGATGTTGGTAGGACTTCCATCCAAATCAAAAGTAAATTTTGTTGTTTGTGCTGATGAAAATGCAGCACAGGTTGAGAGAAGAAGGGTGAAGATTTTATTTTTAGTTTTCATTGATTCTATTTTTTGATTGTTCAAACAGACACTTCGACTACGCTCAGTGTAACATCTCTAATACTAAATGTTTAATGGAGCGTGTCAGTCTATAATTATTTGACTTTCAACTGAACACTTTTCAATCCTGAATTTTCGGAAGTTCCGCCATAGAAAATGGTATAATCTCCGGGTTTTGAAACCAAATCATCGGCTTTTTCATTATAAAATTTGAATGATTCATTGGAAATTGTGAGTTGAATGTTTTTTGTTTCTTTAGAATTAATAAAAACTCTTTCAAAAGCTCTTAAAGTCTTTACAGGTGCTAAAACATCGTTATTTCTTTTCACATAAACCTCTACCACTTCTTCGCCATCCCTTTCCGAAATATTGGTAACAGGAATCGTTATCGTGATATTTTCATTAGAACTGATGGAATTTTTGTTCAATTTAACCTGACCATAATTAAATTTTGAGTAGCTCAAACCGTGACCAAATGAATATAAAGGATCTTCGGTCATATAGCGATAGGTTCTTCCTTTCATATCATAATTCTCAAAACCCTGATGCTTGCTTGTTGTCGAAAGTGCATTGTCCAATTGCTCCAGATTTTTGTAAAATGTAATGGGTAATCTTCCGGAAGGATTATAGTCTCCCGCCAAAACATCTGCAACCGCAGTTCCGCTGGCTTGTCCGCCATACCAAGCATTCAGCAGAGCATCATAATTTTTTTCATCCTGCTGCAAACCAAGCGCACTTCCCGTGCACAGTACAAACACGACGGGTTTCCCTGTTTTTCTCAATTCGGCTAACAGTTCACGCTGAACTTTCGGAAGTTCTATTGAAGTTTTATCACCACCTTTGAAACCTTCGGCACTCACCAACATTTCTTCACCTTCCAAACTTGGAGAAAGTCCGCCTGCGAAAACAATTACATCTGCATCTTTTACTTTTTCTTTTACTGAAGCGAAATTCACCGGGTCTTTTCTATATACTTCAAAGGCAATGCTTACATATTTTCCTTTCTGGCTGTGTCGAAGTTCTATCTGATATTCTTTCCCTTTCTCCATTTTTACAGGAAATTCTGAAGGATGTCTTGCATCAGGACCTTTTCTAGTGGCGATTTCCTTACCGTCTACAAAAAGTGTGTAAACATCTGATGTTGCAGCAGAAAATATCACTTCGCCCGAATAACTGCTTTTAAAAACACCTGATATTCTTGCGGAAGTATTTTCTCTGGCAACTCCCGGTGCAAGCTGAGTTCCGCCAAAACTGTTGTAGGTAATTCCTGTTTTATTAACGGAAATATTAACCGGTTTTTCTTTGAATTCATTATTATTGAAAAACTCTACCTTCATTCCTTTTTCACCGTTTTTCTGGCTTAGAAAATTCTGGTAAAGAGATGTTCTGGATGACGGATCTGCCACTTCACTTCCTTTTTCGTAAATGATTTCAGCATTAGGAAATTTGGCTTTGATTCCATCTAAAATCGTAACCGTTGAAGAAGGTGTTCCGTTGTAATTTCCTAATTGCATAATTCCATCATCAGCATTGGGACCGACTACTGCTATTTTTTTAATGCTTTTATTTAAAGGCAGGACATTCTTCTCGTTTTTCATCAGAACGATTGATTTTTGAGCCATTTTCAAAGCCTGTTTCTTGTGATCCTCCGAATCCACCACCGAATATGGAATTTGGTTCCAATGAACGGACGATTTTGGATCAAGCATTCCGAGCTCAAACCAGCCTTTCAGGATTCTTCGCATTGAAATGTCGAGGTCTTTTTCGGTGATTAATCCGCTTGCCAGAGATTTATTAAGATTATTATAAGTATCTCCACATTCCAAATCAGTTGAATGTTTCAGGGCATCTGCAGCGGTGGTTTTTTCATCAGGATGTGTTCCGTGGTATTTTTCCTGATAGAAATCTGCCAAAGCCCAACAATCTGAAACGACCATTCCATCGTACTTCCATTTACCACGAAGAATTTCTGTAAGCAAAGTATTGTTGGCGCAACAAGGCTGTCCATCAAAAGCATTATAAGCGCACATCACTTCCCTAACATTTCCCTCCAAAACCAATGCTTTAAAAGCAGGAAGATAAGTTTCGTACAAATCCCTTTTGGAAACTTCTGCGTTGTAAGAATGGCGGTTCCATTCCGGACCGCTGTGAACGGCAAAATGCTTGGCACAGGCGTGGGTTTTGAAATATTTCGGATCATTTCCCTGTAAACCTTTTACCGCAGCAACACCGAGAACAGAAGTTAAAAATGGATCTTCTCCATAGGTTTCCTGACCTCTTCCCCATCTTGGATCACGAAAAATATTAATATTGGGAGTCCAGAATGTGAGACCTTCGTAACGTCCGGTTTTACTGGCTTCATCGAAAGATTTGTTATATTTTGCACGGGCTTCATCAGAAATCATTTCAAAGGTTTTGAGATGTTCCGGAACATCCCAGGTTGCTGCTAAACCAATGGCTTGCGGAAAAACAGTTGCTGTTCCAGCTCTGGCAACACCGTGAAGTGCCTCGTTCCACCATCCGTAAGCGGGAATTTCAAGTCTTGGAACGGCTTTAGAATTGTCCATCATCATTCCTATTTTTTCATCAACAGTTAATAATCCGAGAAGATTTTCGATTCTTTGTTCGACTGGAAGATTGGGATTTCGAAACGGATATTTATAATTCTGAGCAAAACTGAAAGTACAGACAACTACTGATATGGTTAATAAAATTTTGTTCATATAATTGATTTTAAAGCAGTTTTTTATTAATAGATCTTGAATATTATCACCAAATATTGCTTTGCAGTGTGATAAAGACAAATATAAGATTCTATTTTGAATAAATGTATATATTACACTTAATTATAGATATTATTACAAGAAAAAGTCACTGGAATAAACCAGTGACCTTGCAAAATTTAATTTTAAAAGAATATAATTGAGGTTATTGCTTTATAAATTTGTTTGTGACGGTTTTTCCTGAACCTGATATTTCAATAAAATATACTCCTGAAGGAAGTTTTGAAACATCAATTCTGTTTTTGCCGTTTGTCAGTTTTGCTTTATACGAAACAACACTTCCTTTTGCATCAATGATAGAATATACTGCATCACCCGATTTCCAATCAACGAAAATTTCGTTTTTGGCAGGGTTTGGATAGAGAACTATGTCATTCTTTGTTTCTATAATACTTTCAACTCCAAGTGTAGAAAAGCTCAAAGGAAGGAAAACGTCAGTATATGTATTGTTTTCGGAAAGATACCCCTGGAACGAGCTGATTACCGGTTCGTTACCTGCTGTCACTTTATAAAATCCTGTAACTCCGTTTTCTGTTTTCAATACATATCCTCCTGCAGCCACTTTTATAGACTGATAAACCCCATTGATCTGATTCACGGTAATGGCTTTTGGTGTAGATACAGCACCTGATCCTGTGAATGTTTTGCTTCCTGTTGCGTTGATCAATACAGGAATATTGGCAGGAATTATTCCATTGGAAATCTGTGTACAAACCACATTTCCCGAAGCCGGCTGCATCGTATAGGCTGTAACTCCAGAAGGGATGGCTGACTGGAAAGGTAAAAGAACGATTCCGTACCCATTAAAAGTTCTTGCATACGTTGCAGAATTTGCAGTAAATCCAAATGGAACCTGAAAATCTTTACCCAGATCCGAAAGAGTAAGATTCTGACAAGAATTGCCAGAAATTACATTTACATTACTGTTGCTGACACTTCCATTAACATAAAAAATACTGTTAAGATTGGCAGAAGCACTATTCCATGTATCTGCTGATGTGTTTCCTGTAACATCTTTAAAATCAACGGATGTATAATATTCATTTTCCAAGGCGTCCATAAGATTACTGTCTGTAAGAGAGTACGCTGATGCAAATTTTGAAGCTCTTTCATTACCCACATTGAAATAGACATCACCCAAAGTCAGGGTAAGAATGGAGCTGTAATTTCCACTTCTAAGCCCGATGATTCCTTTGCAGCCATATGGAAGAACTGTTCTGGAAATGTCAAACACCAGATTGAAACTTCCTGAGCCTGGTGCAGGAAATGCAACACTTCCATAATTATGAGATCTTACTGTTCCGTTTATATCAACGTAATACAGTGTTGTATTGGAAGAAGTCGGCAAATTGCTTGTTGTATAGTTTAATACATTAAAAATTAACTTATTGTAACGGTCATCCAGATTCAAATATCCGCTGTTCGCATCTGTGTTTGAACTTATCAACGGAGTTGAATTGTAGAAAGTAACTGTTTTTCCGCTAAGCTGATAATTAATACCAAACGCAGTATTGGTCGGGATCTGAGTTTCAATTTTATTATAATGAACATCGCCGCCTGTCATTAATGATACCGGTCTGTCTCCGCTTTTATTAAAAACAAAAGTCATTACACTCGAAGGACTCACCTGAACTGTCGGACGGAAACTCGCCGTACTGAAAGAGAAAGGTGATGAAGCCATATTCAATGATTGTGATGTGGTTGTCTGTACTCCTGAAGTCGTAAAGAATGGCAGATCAACTTTAAGATCATAGGTGTTGGAAGAGGAATTGATAACAACAAGGGTAATCTGGTTGCCGTCTAGTGAAATATAAGAAGAACCTTCCAAAGTTCCGCTTGAAGTTTCCCATTTTGCATCAATTCTGGTTTTACCTGTCGTATTTTTAGCATATTGGGATAAAATATATCCCCTTTTTGTCATCTCACCTGCTACTGTGCCATTTGTACCATCACCCATCATTCCGTAGTATCTTTTTGATGCGTAGTGAACCCATGCGTTGATGTTACCAAGCATAGCATTATTTACGCTTCTTGCAAAAGTGAAACCGTCAATTGTCCAGCTAAAGTCTCTTGCAGGTACACTTGTGGACGAATTCCAGTTAATGAGATATTCTGTTTGCCAGATTTGTTTATTGTGATTTTGAAATTGCTTGTAGACAGACTGCATAGATCCATACTGATGACCTCCATAAACTTCAAAATTTGCCATTACTGCTGGATTTAAAAACGCATTTGCGAAATTATCCGTAAAACCGACACTTTCCGGAGCAATTACGTTACAGTTTATCAAATGTCCATAGTCTTTAACGAAAGTAGCAATCTGCGTTGGTGTCCAGATACAACCTTGGTATTGCGCCATCTCATCAGGCTCGTTCTGTATAGAAATATAATCGAGTGTAACTCCGTTAGTAGCCAGATAAGTTACGAAACTGTTGAGATGAAGAGCATAATCCTGATAATTTTCAGGTTTCAAATAACCAATTTGCTGTACTCCGTTCGTATCCGTGTACACTGCGTTAACATGATTATTGGTTTTCCATGCTGCAGGCATTGTCCATGGACTTGCAAATACAATCAATCCCATTGATTTTGCCAATTGTGCAGTGGCCAAAACCTGTGGCCAGTTAGAACTGTCTTCCGGAATATATAGCCTCAGCATATTGTATCCGGCATCTGTAGCGCCGTTTCCCCAGAGTTTCTGAATTTCTGCTGTTGTCATGTGATTGTAGGCAAACTGCGGACTGCAGACAAATCCGCCAAAACCGGTTATTTTCTGATAAGTAATGTTCTTATCAATCTTTACTTTTGCGTTCTGTGTACTCTGTGCATTAAGATGCCCTGTGAATACAATACCTGCCATGGCAGCAAGTACTAAATTGATGATTTTTCTCATAGTAATAATTTGATTTTAAATGTGACATAAATTTTAATTTAACTCAATATGTTATTATTGTTTTTTGAAATATAATGCGTGGAAAATTGCTTATTTATTTTCTAAAATTTCACTTTCCGGCGCTCCCAAGTAACTTGGTTTGAGACCGCCTGTATTAATTAGTATTTTTTCCAGTACAATTCCCGGTTCTAAAACTCTGAAACGTAAAGTATGTTTTCCCGGTTCGGAAATCTGATGCTTTGTGATTGATTTAATGATATGCTCCGACTGCCATTTTCCCAATTCGCCTTTGTAATGACCATTGAAATTGACAGTTTGCGGAGTTTCGCCATCAAAAAAAATTTCGTAGCGCAATCCTTTATTGTGATTGTAATTTAAAGTCGGAGCCAACAAAAGTTGAACTTCAAATTCTCCTTTGGATTCGAAATTAATATCGTATTCCAGATAAATATTTTCATCGGCCTTCGGATAAGCATTCTGGGGAAAAGTCGTAATTCCTGATTTTGTTTTACCGAAATCAGGAATCACTTCCCAATGGATTCTGTCTGAATTATTCATTCGTGCAAAATTTTCGGCTTCGATAGAAACATAACCGTCTTTTTCTTGGAATACTTTTTCCTTCGGGACATTTGCTTCAGAAACGTAAGTGACTTCAGGCATTATATTTTCTTTTCCATCGAACCAGGCTTTGTATCCTATCTTCATCTGGTCCATCATATGCGTCCATTTTCCGCCGGCAATTACATTGTTATATTTATTATCGAGATACGTGTTTCTTTCAAAACACTCTTTCACTTTATCCGCATAATAATCTGCTTTAAGGTCATTTTTGGCTGCCAATTCCCTGTTTTTGGCAACTGCATAATACATTTCATACAAATTACTGCACGCATCAATCGGATAAAGAACCAACTGATAGTATGCATCCTGATATTCAGTAGGAATCTGTTCTTTCAAACGTAATGCATCTACTGCCAAAGCTCTGTAATCATTCAAAACCGTTTCAAATTCATTATAATTTTCCAGACTGAATGTCTTGCTGTCAAGTGTTTCCGGAGTTACTCTGCGGTTGTATTTAGCGTAAAGATTAATCATTCTGGCAATTTCTTTTGAATGTTTTTCGCCAAATTGCTGAGCAGACCATTTCTCGGTGTATTCCAAAAGGTTTTTAGCATTAAACTGTTTCGGATTCCAAGCCATTTCGAGGAAAAAGCTGATTGGAAATTCCATTGGCTTTAAATCACCCACATTCACGACCCAAACTTTGTCTACTTTATGTTCATAAGAAAGATTCATCTGCTCCCAAACCCGTTGTATCGGACTGATATTGATCCATTTGGAATTTCTCGGGCCGCCTACATAATCGAAGTGATAGTACATTCCGTAACCTCCCTTGTGTAAAGGTTTTGAAGGATCTGGAAGTTTACGAACATTACCCCAATTGTCGTCACAAAACAGCAAAATCACATCATCCGGAACTCTCATTCCTTTGTCATAATAATCCTGAACTTCTTTGTATAAAGCCCAAACCTGTGGTGTTTTGCTTGGATTTTTACCTGTAACATTTTGAATGATTTTGCGCTGGTCTTTTACGATGTTCTCTAATAAGGAAATATTGGTTCCCTCTCCCATTGCTTCATCACCGTCGCCACGCATTCCGACAGTGACTAATTTTTCCCAGTTTTTGCTTCTAACGATTCCGGCTTTCCAGAATTCCTGCAAGACTTTTGCGTTTTTTGAATAATCCCAGACATTCGGAAGGTTATTTCTTTTGATGTATCTGTGCCAGTCGGCTTGTGCCTGCGCCATCGGCTCGTGGTGCGAAGTTCCCATTATAATTCCCATTTCGTTGGCTAATGGTCCGCTCAACGCATCGTCGTCATAGAATGCTTTTCCCCACATCGCAGGCCATAGATAATTGGCTTTGGAGCGAAGAAGCAGTTCAAAAACCTTTTCATAAAATTTAGAATTGATGCCGCCAAAAGTTGCTCTTGCCCAACCGCCAAGCGAAGGTTCTTCATCATTCAGGAAAATTCCGCGGTATTCTACGGCAGGTTCTCCATCGGTATACATTCCTTTTTTGAAGTATAAATTTTCTTTTGCTTCCACAGGAACGTCTGCCCAGTAATGCCAAGGTGAAACGCCGATTTGCCGAGACACTTCATAAATCCCGTAAATGGTTCCTCTTTTGTCACTGCCTGCAATCACAATCGCTTCCGAAACGCCCGGAAACGGGTTGCTGACGTTTTGGATAATATATTTTTCACGTTTTCCGGTTAGAGATTTTCCATCAATCTTTTTTTGTTTGATTAAATCATCAATCACCGATTTTGTTCCGAGAGTTCCAATGATGATTAAGGGAGAATTTATTCCGGAAATCTGATTCAAAATCGTTGGTTCCTCACCTGTTACTTTCTGGAAATCGGATTGCAGGTTTTTGACAGCTCTCAATATTCCTGCATCAATATTATTGTTAGTAAATAATGAGATACTGACTGATTTATCTTTCAGGAGAATAGCATCATCGCTTTTTTTTGTTGTGATAAATGGTTCTGTCGCCTGTCCATTTAAACAAGCACCAAACAGCAGTACAAAGAGAAATAGTATCGGTAATCTGTTCATAATCTTTATTTTGATTTAATTGAAACTTTATAGATTCTGAAAACCTATAAGGTTTAGTTTAACATTTATTGGTTGCGAATTGCACGCAGCCCGGCTTGAACGGAGCTCTTTTTGTGAGGAGGCACGACGAGCAAAAAAGCGGGAGTGGAAGACGGATTAAGCTGCCCAAATTATCCCTGCTTTAATTCTTCAACACAAATCCCCCATTCGGCTGAATTTCAATTTCAAATTCTCCTTTTTTATTAATGGAAACCGTTTTTGTAAAAGTGTTTCCATTTTTATCATCATTAATCAGTTCCAGATTTTTACCAGCCAACATTGGAAGATTGAGTGTAAGTTTTTTAGAAGTTTTTTCAGCATTTACACCCGCAACATACCATTTGTCATTATGCCTTCTCGCTATCACAGAATATTTCCCGGGATAACCATCGATGAAAACCGTTTCATCCCAAAGCGTCGGAACCTCTTTCATAAAATCCAACTGGAATTTTGGAGCATCAGTCAGGTTATTCGGCATTATTCCAAACATCTGAATCGGATTCTGAAACAAAACTGCTGTCGCCAACTGAAAACCATCTGTGGTTAATCTTCTGTTCTTTTCTTTATTGGATTTCGTTAAAAATTTATTCAGAAAAGTTCCGCCAAACTCCATACTTCCCACCGTATTTCTGATGAAAGGATGTAAGGTTGCAAAAAATGCTTCCTGTTTACGGACATCTTCCGAAAAGTAAAGCATTTCCGAGGCTAAAACAGCTTCGCTTCCAGCATAATTCGGGTACATTACTTCCCAGCCTCTCGGCAAAGTAGCTCCGTGGAAAATAATCATCAGACCAAAATCATTGGCATCCGACAAAATATCTTCATACAGACGCATCGTTTCCTGCTTGTCGCCACCAAAAAAATCGACTTTCAAACCTTTTACACCGATTTCTTTCAGCCATTTCATTTCTTTTTTGCGTTCTACAGAAGTGCTCATTTTGTTTCTTGGTCCCATTGGCGCATCATTGGCGGCTCCGTTGGAATTATACCAAAGCATTACTCCCACATTTTTAGATTTGGCGTATTGAACGAGTTCTTTCATCCGGTCTTTGCCGATATTTTTATCCCAAAGCGCATCCATCAAAATGAATTCATAATTAAGTTTTGATGCCAAATCAATAAATTTGGTCTGGTCATCATAATTCATACTGTTATCCTGCCATAGAATCCAGCTCCAGGTAGATTTTCCGAACTGATATTTCTGCGAAGGTTCATAAAGAGGTTCTACAACATCAAATGGAATGGTCGTTTCAACTATCGGTTTCAAAGAATCTCCAATCGTAATCGTTCTCCACGGAGTTTTTCCGGGCAAAGAAAGTGCTGCTCCTGAACTTCCGAAACCGTTGTTTTCAGCCATATTCGGATAGGCAACCTGATAAAGATTTTTATCTGAAGTGGTGTTGAGATGAGAAGCACAATACAAACTACTAACTCCAGTTTCTGAAAGCAAAACCCAGCCCTCGTTTCCGATATGAAAAAGCCCAGGGAAAACGTAACCATAATCAGCTTTCGTTCCTAATTCCGCATCGGCTTTATATCCACTTTCATAGCTTGGCGCTGTGCGTGCAAAACCAGTCATCGGCTTCATCATTGGCGACAAAAAAGTGGTTGTTTGTGACGGAAATCGATATCCTGTTACTTCCGATTGCACAACAACACTGAAACGGTCTTTCATTGGCGGAATGTCGTATTGAAGCGCAATATTATTGTCACTTACCTGAAACTCAATTCCAATACTAAACTGCTCTTGATTGGTAAAATTGACGGTCAATTTATTTGCTTTGTACTCAACTTCGGATTTTTTGATTTTTTCGTTGTTGTATTTTTTAGAAACAATGTCTTTTTTGCTGTTGATGAATTTTAAATTTTTAGAGAAATCTGATTCATTGGTGATTAAACCCAAAGGAGATTTTTCGAGCATTGTTTTTCCTTGAAAAGTAACGGAATACAATGCTTTTCCGTCTTCTGAAAATACATTCAGTTTCAGTTTTCCGTCCGGACTTGAAACTTCGGCAACTTGTGCTTTGACCTTTGATAAAAAACAAAAGCTTATGAATAATATAAATAAAAGTGTAAATTTTTTCATTTTGAATTATTTTGAAAACATCCAATAGTCAAAAAACATAATGTCTTTTTCCGCTTTACCATTGAACACTAAATAAAGATTGTGAATACCTGTTATTTTGTTTGACAGATTAATTTTAACCGTTTCATACCGATCATCTCCTCCGGTCATCGGAACTTTTATAGTTCCTGCAAGCGGTCCGTCCAAACTGTCTAAATGAACATCCATCGTAACTCCACCGTTGTGCGTGGTTCCTACTCTTGCAGAAAAAGTTGTTGTGCCATCTTTTACAAAATCAACATTTTTTACGCTTGTGTAAGCACCGTTTTTCTTTGCTTTGATGAAAACTCCTGCGACTTTGTTTTGATAAGATTTTACATTTTCCGACCACGAAATCATCTCCGCCTGATTGATTGCGTAAGGGTTGACGGTTGCAATAGCTTTGGAAATTCCATTGGTCATTTTGAAAGGTGAAATAGAACCGTCTTTATTAAATTCTAATTCCTGCACACTGACCGACCTTGTGAATCCACTTCCTCCCGGCAAAGCACCATTGTGATAGAAAAAGTAGGTTTTCCCTCTGAAATCAATCACGCCGGGATGATTGGTAAAAGATTTTCCTTCTGCAGGCATAATAATTCCGCCATATTTCCACGGACCTTGCGGACTTTTGCTGGTGGAATAGCCTATAAATTCCGGTAACGCACCGCCCGGCCAGAAGAGATAATAAAGATTTTTTCGTTTGTAAAGCCACGGACCTTCTTCGTATTTCGTTGGTCTTTCCGGATTGCCTTCCCGTTTTCCGAAAGATTCTTCAGTCATCGGAACTTCAACAATATCACCGGAATAGGAAATCATATCTTCATTTAGTTTCACGTATTTAAGTTTGGGATTTCCCCAATACATATGCGCCTGACCGTCATCATCAATGAAAACCGTCGGGTCGATATCGCCCCATTCACTCTGAACAAGCGGTTTTCCCAGCGGGTCGTGAAACGGTCCAAACGGACTGTCGCCAACTGCAACGCCGATCGCACCTTTATTATTGGTTTTCGAAATCATTGGGACATACATAAAGAATTTCCCGTTTCTTTCGATGCACTGAGCCGCCCACGCATCACGTTTTGCCCAATCGAAATCATTGTACGAAAGAATCACACCGTGGTCTGTCCAGTTGACCATATCATTGGTGGAAAACAGCTTCCAATTGTTCATTGTAAACCACGTAGAATCGTCTTCGTCGTGACTGGTGTAAACATATAAACGGTCATTGAACACTATTGGCGCCGGGTCGGCTGTGTAAGCAGTTTGAATGATGGGATTCTGTGCAGACAAAACTCCTGCATATCCTATAAACAGAGTACTTAACGCTGACTTTATTATATTTTTCTTCATTTTTAAATAATTAACATTCAAACATTATTTTTTCTGAAAACTCCAGTAATCGAAATTAAAAAGCTCACGACCTGCCGTGATATTTTTTCCCTGAAAAACAAAATACACATCGTGAACGCCAGAAATAGATTCTGAAATCTTTGCCGTCAATGTTTTCCAGACGTCCCAGCCTCCTGTTCTGGGTACTTCAATTTGCGCTAATTTTATTCCTTTAATACTGTCTAAACGGACTTCCAGAATTCCTCCGTCAAGCCCAGAAGCTATTGAAGCTGAAAAAGCAGAAACTCCCTGATTTCCGAAATCTACAGAACGGACTTTTATGAATCCGCCTGTTCTTGTTTCAGTTACATAGACTCCGTTTTTTTTATTTTCAGCGGTTTTGCATTTCTCAGACCAAGCCATCATTTCTGCTTCATTTCTTTTATAAGGGTTTACCGTTGCTACAGGATTTACACCTTCTTTAGTCATTGTGATTTTTGGAATACTGCCGTCAGAATTATATTCGAATTCTTCAATCGCAGTCGACCTGCCATAACTACCTGCTCCCGGCAATAATCCGGTGTGATAAAACAGGTAGGATTTTCCTTTGAAATCAATGATTCCGCCGTGGTTGGTGAAGCTGTTGGTCGGCTGGTCGGTCATTATTTTTCCCTGATATTTCCAGGGACCTGTTGGTGATGAGCTTGTGGCGTAAGACAGGCATTCTGTACGTCCTGTCATTCCTGCGTACATCAGATAATATTGTTTATTGCGCTTGTAAAACCAAGGTCCTTCCACGAAAACATCTTCAAATTGCTCTTGTTTTTGCAAAACTTCATCACTCTTTCCCGGACGTCTGAGTCCGCCAAATGATTCCACCGACTGTGGAATTTCAGTAATTTTCCCTTCATACGAAACCATATCTTTGTTGAGCTTTACATAAAAAAGATGGCTGTTTCCCCAATAGAGATACGCCTGTCCGTCATCATCTATGAAAGCTGTTGGGTCGATATTGTCCCAGCTTCCCGTTGTAATCAATGGTTTTCCAAGCGCATCTTTGAATGGTCCGACTGGACTATCGGACACAGCAACACCAATTGCCATATCATTATTAATGGTTTGAGCACAGATATACCAATAAAATTTGCCGTTTCGCTGTATACATTGTGATGCCCAGGCGCGGTCACGAGCCCAGCTGAAGGATTCTAAGGAAATTGGAACACCGTGGTCTGTCCAGTTGACCATATCTTCGGATGAATGTACCCTCCATTTCGTCATATAATAAAAATCGTATCCCGGAATGTCGTCTCCTGTGTAAACGTACATTTTATCTTTGTACACCATCGGCGCAGGGTCCGGCGAAAAATGGGTCTGGATCACCGGATTCTGAGCTAAAACGGCAGCGCTGAAACCACACAAAGCCAAACTAATTAGTATTTTTATTTTTTTCATATGTAGATTTATTTTCATTAAAATTTTGACACAACAGCACTGCCATCATACAGAATGCTTCTGTTTATTGTTTTGCCATTCAATCCGATTAAGCTAATATTGAAAGTTCTTTTTTCTGTAATTCCTTCAAAAGTTCCCTGACGTGAGCCAATCTTTAAGGTTTTGTTTTTTTCATTCCAGGTAAACGGAATGATGCTGTAATTTCCTTTTTCATAATTGTAGTTATCGCCTTCATCTTCGTAAAGTTCAAAAAAACCGTTTTCACCACAATAGATTTTAATCGTCATTGCTTCATTTGATTTTTCAGAAGAATACTGCATTATCGGTCCGAAAGGAATAATAGACCCTGCTTTGATTAACAAAGGGATTTTGTTTTTGGAAGCATCAGCCGTTACATTTTGTCCTCCATCATAATTTTTATCAGTCCAGAAGTTATACCACGAATTTCCTTTCGGAAGATATATCTTCCACTCTTTCGCTTCCGGCATCGTGACAGGAGCAACCAATATGGATTTTCCAAACATATACTGATAAGCTTGTTTCACAGCCTCCGAATCATCTTTGAAATCCATCACCATCGGGCGCATTATTGTTGAATTGTGATGAGAGACTTCCCACGACTGACTGTAGATATAAGGCAATAACTGATACCGCAAATTGATTAATTCCCGCATCTCTGCTTCCACTTTATCACCGTATTTCCAGGGTTCTGTTTCGGACTGGTAACCGTGCGTCCTGAAAATCGGACAAAATACACCCCACTGAAACCATCTCATCAAAATGTCGTGGTATTTCGGGTCTGTGTATTGAGACGAACCAGGTCGGAAAAAGCCACCAATATCGGTTGTCCAATACGGCATTCCGGTCAAAGAATAATTGAGTCCGGCTACGATTTGTCTTTTGTAGGCATCCCAATCCCAGCCGATGTCTCCCGACCAATTAATGGTTCCGTAACGTTGCTGACCTGGGAATGCAGACCGCGTTAATATCACCACTCTTTTATCGGGATTTGCTTTCCTTTGTCCGTCATAAACTGCTTTGCTTACGAACAATGGATAGGTCAATCTGTAAAATTCTCCGGCTCCGAAATACGTTTTTTTTCCTGCCAATGCATCATTTTCCGGTTCTGTGGCATCCATCCACCAGGAATCAACCCCGAATTTAAAAAGGTTATCATTTAAAGCATTCCAATGAACATTTTGGGTTTTCGGATTATAAATATCAATCCACGGACTGTCCGGGATGTAAAGTCCTTCATAATCTTTTGCGACAACCGATTTTTTATCTAAATTTTCCCATACGGATATGGAAAATTTTGAATTTAGCTGATGTAATTCTTTAATAAATTGTTCCGGGTTGGGGTAATGCTGTTCATCAAATTTCGGAACACCCCATCCATATTTTCCCCAATACTGCCAATCCTGAACGATAACATCCATTGGCAATTTTCGTTTGCGAAACTCTTTTACTGTCTCAACAAGATGAGATGCTGAAGTGTAACGCTCCCGGCACTGCCAATATCCAAATGCCCATTTCGGAAGCATCGGAACTTCACCTGAAAGTTCTCTGTAAGCTTCTATGACTTCATCCGTATCATTGCCTGCAAAAAAAATATAATCCAAAGCTTTGCTGTTTGGAGAGCGGAAAGTCGTCACATTATTTGCTTCACTCCATTTCAAAGTAGGTGTCTTGGAAGCTTTACAAACGACCTGTATCTGATGTTCACCAGCTTTCAATTTAATTTTCGTGCTTACAGCGGGAGGTAACCATAGATTGGATTGGTCAATCACTGGTTTTCCATCAATAACCAAAAGATGACGGTTATCCATATCGCCTAAATCGAGCATAAACGTATATTTGGAATCTTTGTCTAAAGATAATTTGCCTTTGTATGATGCCTGCTGTTGGGAAACCTTCACCGTTCCGCTTGTTGTGGTCACTTCTTTTTCTTCTCCTTTTGAAGATGAATCCTTTTCAAGCAATACATTGTTGTCCGCCGGATTAAACCACGATAATCCGTACTGATGCCACAAAATACCGTATCCTTTGGAAGAATAAAGGAAAGGCAACGCAATCTGGCTGTTGACCTGAATCAGTTTTCTGCTGATATTTTTCAGATTATAATGACCGTCCTGAAACTGACCCAGCCCGAAAAGATATTCATCGGATGTTGTTTCAAAGCCTTGTTCTGCAGTATAGCCAGGTTCGGATGAAATGGTATTGTCTGTTAATTTTCGAGTGTTTATTGCTTCAGACAGCAACACTTTTCCTTTTTTATCAAGAAAAGTAAGCCTGGAATTTTTTTTATCGAGCAAAACAGTAACGTTTCCGGATTTAAGCTTTAAGAAATCTTTCTTCTCTGAACATTTGAATTTCGGAATCTCTTGCTTGTTAACCAAAACAAACTCACGTTCTTCTACCGGTAAATCTTTTATCCACTGTATTCTTACCGCGTTTTTATGAACCGGATTTATTTTCAAAAAACCTTCTGACAGTTTCACAACCACTCCATCTTGATTGACGGTATGATTGATATAGGACTGTGCATTCCCCATTAAAGGAAAGAGAATAAAAAGGTAAATTAAGGTTTTCCAGTTCATATTAAAATACTTTAGAATATTGTATTATTTAATTCCGTTAAATTTATAATAAGCCACACCGTGAGCTGGAATTTCCAGTGGCAGACCTTCGCTTGTGGTATTCATTTTTGCAATATCTTTCTGCCTCCAAATATCACGAACGGTTTGTTTTCCGGCTATTCCCAACTTCGAAAAATCTTTATAATTCATACTCACTTTTTCTCTCCCGAAATTGGCAAAAGCAACGGCTTTACTTCCGTCTTCCAATTCTTTTACATAAAGTCTGAGTTCTCCGATAGTTTGTAGACACATTCCCTGTTTTCCTAACGCATCCTGATTGACGGCAATTACCTCATCATTCGTTAAAAGATTTAATGTAAAATCATCTAATTTTTCTAAATCACAACCAATGAGCAAAGGCGCTGAAAATATGCTCCAAAGACTGATATGGAGATATTGCTCGTCCGGTTTCAGACGGCTTTTGTGCGGATTTCCCCAACCTACTTCGCCCACCACAAGCATATCTGCGTCGTTCCAATTGCCTGGTTTCGCAAACGGAGCGGCTTTATCCTGGGCCAATGCAATGCTTTTGACGCTTGCCCAGGTATCAGTGATATCGTTGGTCGTTCTCCAAGACTGTGCATTCACTTTATCGCCCCATTTCCAGACGTCTCCCATCCCGTACTGACAAAGATTGTAGACAATATCTCTCGGTTGCTGACGAAGCAAATCGCCCATCACCTTAAAAGGTTTCACTCCTTTTTCCGGGTCGCCTCCGCCCTGAAATGCAAGGGAAGGAACTTTGAAAGTGTCGTTTTCCGGCAGACCGTCGATCACTCCGCCATAACTGCACCAGTCGTATTTCAAATAATCAATGCCCCATTTTGTGTAGCTTTCTGCATCCTGTCTTTCGTAGCCGTAGCTTCCGACACATCCACCGCAAGTCCACGGACCGGGAGAAGAATAAATTCCCATCTTTAATCCGTTATGGTGTACATAATCGGCAAGACCTTTCATATCGGAGAATTTTGAGTTGGGAATGATAAATCCTTTTTCATCACGCATTTGGGAATGGTCTTTGGAATCCCTGTTGTACTGCCAGGAATCATCAATGTTGATATAGCTCCAACCGTGGTCTGCAAGACCACTTTTAACCAAAGCATCTGCAGCACGTTTCACCTTATCAGCAGAGACTTCGAGCCCAAAACAATTCCAACTGTTCCAGCCCATCGTTGGTGTAAGTGCAATCCTATCTCCGCAATTAATTTTTAATTTTTTTGAAGTTTTTCCTTTTGCATTTTGAGCCATTAATTCCACTTCATAAATTCCTTTTTTATTCAATTTTCCAGTAATAATTCCGGTTTTCTGATCTAATTTTAATCCTTTTGGAAGACCTTTTGCGGAAAATATCATTGGTCGTTCTCCTGTTGCAGGAATTCTGAACAAAAACGGAGAGCCGGGACGAACGCCGAAAACTGTTGCAGAATTGATTTTTGGCGTTGCAGAAGCTTTTGGTGTTAAAATATATTCTTCCGATGAGATTGGATTGAATGTTTTTAAGGTATTCACTCCTGTGGTTTCAAATTTTGCATCAACCCAATTGGCGTGATCGTAATAAGGACCATTGCCACCATCGGTCACCAGCAATTCCAATTGATTAATACCTTTTAATGAAACCGATACAGGTTTTGCCTTATCGCCAAGATGCATCAATTCACTTGACCAAATCTTTTTGTTATCGCCGTAAATTTCAAAAACTACCGCAGGATTTTGCCCTTTAACCTCATCATCGAGTCCTACCACTGCCGTAAACGTCTTTGCTTTCCCATCTAACTTAATTAACAAAGAACTTTCCGCGTGTGTTCCGAAACCTCTTTTGAACACTTCTCCAGCAATAGTCAATGGTTTTCCGGCTACGGAAGTATTGATACCCGGAGTTCCGTGACCTTGTGTGGAAACACTGAGATCGAGCTCATCAAGCCAAACTATTTTCTGGGCATTCAGGCAACATCCGGTTATGAAAAAACTTAGAATAAAGAGTTTAAATCTGTACATTTTTAAAATTGATTAAAATGATCTATTGTATTTGAAAAAATATAGAATTGTCCATAACTTCACCTAGGTCTTCGACTCCGCTCAGACTGACACCGCTAAAATTCAAACGGCTAGTATTAGAGATGTCACACTGAGCGAAGTCGAAGTGTCTGTGTAATTCTTTAATTTGAACTGAATTTCCACCAATCGAAGTAGAAAAGGTCTTTGCTTCCTTTGAATACGAAATACACATCGTGTACGCCTTTTATATTTTTTACCGAAGATTTTATGGTTTTAAAAATGTCGCCTTCTGCTTTTCCTTTTACCTCAACGATTCCTAATATTGGTCCGTCAACAGCATCGGTATGGATTTCTATGCTTCCACCGTTCATTGATGCCACCGATACTTCCAGGAATTTGGTTCCTTTGGAAAAATCAACGCCCTGAACTTTGAGGTAATCGCCGTTGTTGATAGACGAAACCACCAAACGGTCAGTGATTTTTTTGCCTGTGTCGTAAGGATTATTTCTTTCCCATTCAGTCATTTTTTCTGTTTTCAAGCCTTCACTGTAAGCAATGGTTTCTGCTTCTACTTTTTCATATGGATTCAGTGTTGCAATTCTTTTTACCCCTTCCGGATTCCAGAACGGCAGTTTTTGAATGGTACCATCGGCATTGTAAGTCAGTTCGCTCACACAGATGGAACGGCGCTCATAATGCTTGCTTATGGTTTGTTTTCCAAGATTGTAATTGAAACCGAAAACATAAGATTTTCCTTTATAATCTATAATTCCAGGATGATTTCCGTTGGAGCGTTTGTCGCTGTCCATAATCATTCCCTTGAATTCCCACGGACCGGTTGCCGACTTGCCCATCGCATAACCGATTCCTTCCGGACAGCACGTTGAGGCATACGCCATATAATAATTGCCGTTGCGTTTCCAAGCCCAAGGTCCTTCCTGATAATGAAATGGGTCGGGAGAACCTTTGACTTTTGCAATCGAAGGGTCTTTTACGACCGGTCCATCCACAGAAATCATATCTTTATTCAGCTTTACATACCACAAATTAGGATTTCCCCAGTACAGATAAGCCTGTCCATCATCATTAATGAGAACAGTAGGATCAATATCGTCGCTTGAATTCTTCACAAGTGGTTTGCCGATAGGATCCTTAAAAGGACCATACGGACTGTCTGCCACCAAAACACCGATTCCTCTTTGTCCCGGCATCGGGCAATACATATAAAACTTGCCGTTTCTTTCGATGACCTGAGGTGCCCACGCTCCGTTTTCCGGATCTGTCCATTTGAAATCCTTTAATGAAGCCACAACGCCGTGGTCTGTCCAATTGACCATATCGGTTGAAGTGTACAACAGCCAGTCTTTCATTTTAAATCCGAACGCATCATCTTCATCGTGACTGGTGTACAGAAAAACGGTGTCTTTGTAAACCATTGGCGCAGGATCAGCCGTAAATTTGGTCTGAATGATGGGATTCTGGGCAGACAGCGATAATCCTGTTGTCAGCAATGCAATATTTAAAGTGTATTTTAAAATTGTTTTCTTAATCATAATTAATTTTTTTTGAATTTAATATGTAATGATTTGCTCTGTCCAAGTTGGACCTGTGATGTAAAACATTCCGTCTTTGTAGTGTACGGGCTCGATTCCCATTTGCGGACCTAACTCCCAAGGCTGAAAAGTTTGACTGTACGGATACGGTCTTTTTTCATACATAAAATAATGGCAGGAATTCCAGAGATTACCGTCCGGACCGATGAACAAAGCGTTATGTCCGGTTTCCTGATAAGGATCTTCGGTATCTGTAAAGAATAGATTATCGTAACCGTTTTCTTTTGCCATTTCGGTTCGGTAACCTTTTTTTCGAGTTCCAAAAATCGGTTCTGGGGAAGCCAATTCCCAAGGTCCGAGAGGTGATTTTGATTTCAACAATCCCACTTCATAACCTCTTGTCCAGGTTGAAAAAAACATAAAATAGGTTCCTTCTTTTTTAATCACGAAAGGCCCTTCGATTCCGCCAACCATCCATTCTGGCCAGCCTGGTTGTTTTTTATCGAGAAATTTCTGAATAGGAGTCGTTAACTTTCCGGTCTTCAAATCAATTTTAGCCTGAAAAAGTCCGTTACCACTGCAATAGAGATAAACCTGTCCGTCTTCATCTTCAAACAAAGTTGAATCATTGTTATATTGTGGTGTCAGAGGACCATTGACCAATTTGTAAGGTCCGGTAACTTCATCTGCTGAAAACAACCAGACGCTGTGCGTTGCCATTCCTTTCGGATCTTCTTTGGTCACTTTTCCGCTGTTTACGGTCAGCCAATATTTTCCCTGAATAAAATGAATTTCGGGAGCCCAGAATCTGCCATTATAAGGTGTGTCTTTCGGAAGTTTTTTGGCATCGATGATAAAAGAGTGCTGTTTCCAGTTGATTAAATCTTTAGAAACCAACATTCTGACACCGGGATTTGGACCTGTCCAAACCGGGTTGGAAGTTCCTACACAATACCACAAATCATCTACTTTGATGATGAAATGATCACGCATAGAAATAGCGGAATCTCTCGTTATTGGATTCGTGTAGCGAAATTCTTTCTGTAAAGAAGTTTTGCTTTTTTCAACCTGAGCAAAAGCATTATTCAAAGCAAAAATGAATAATGAAAACACCAGAATATTTTTAAAAACCTTCATAATTTTAATTTTATCTTTTTTTAGGACTTTCATCCATTTTCAGATACGTTTCTTCGTAACCACCGATATCTACAACTACTTTGTACAAAACAATTCCGGGGTCTAACGGTTCCATTGTTAAAGTATGTAAACCATTTTCATTCGGAGAGACTGCAAATATTTCGGTTTTTTCCACTAATCTCGCCGCAGCTGCAGGATACATTTTGGTATAATTATTTGCCCAGGTCAAATCCTGATTGATGCCAATCGTTTTTGAATCATTTTTATCGAAATAAGCTTTAACGCTGTGTCCTCCTTTTTTGAAAGGAAGTGTAGAATCAAAGAAAAAATGAACTTTTACAGTGGAAGAATTATTTTTTAATTTGAATTGATATGTAATGGAAGAACCGTCTGTTTTCTCGGTGTAAGGCATCAAGGCAATTCCGGATAGCGTTCTTCCCAAATCAGGAATGACTGTCCATTTTGTGTTTTTTGGATTTTTAGTTTCAAAAAAATGTTCGGCTTCCATTGCCACTACACCATTCTTTTCTTCGAAAATATAACCGCCGGTTTTAGATTCTTCGGAAGTGATTCTGTAAACGGTTGGCTTTATGTTTCCTTCTTTCGGTTCGTCCCAAGATTTGTAGCCGATGTGTGTTTGATCCATCATATGATTCCATTTTCCACCGGAAATATTCAGGTTGTAATCTTTCGTGTATTCGGCATCTCTGGCGAAACATTCATCGGCATAATCTGCCCAATAATTTGCTTTCGTATCTTTTTCATCCGCCAGTTTGTGGTTCATTGCAACTGCATAATACATATCGTAGAGATTGGCCATTGCACGAACAGGATGCAAAACGATCTGTTTGTAAGTGTCTTTGTAAGCTTCATCTAAAATCAAAAACTGTCTCAAAGCTCTTGTTTCCAAAGCCAAATACGAATCTCTTACCTGTAGAAATTCTCCGCTTTGGAGATTGTAGGTTTTGTGATTCATCATTTCTGCGGAAACTCTTGAGTTGTATTTACAATACAGATTGATGATTTCTGCAATTTCCTTCGCATTGTGATTTCCAAAATGTTCTTCTGCAAACTTTACAGTATAATTTTCAAGATTATCCGGAGTAAAAGAAGTCGGATTCCACGCCATATTCAGGAAGAAATCCATTGGATATTCGTTGGGTTTTAAATCTCCAACATTCAGAATCCAGATTTTATCCACACCATAACTATAGGTCAATTGCAACTGTTCCCACATATGCGGAATCTGCGTCATATTCAGCCATTGATAGGCTCTTGGTGCACCGTGCAAATCGACGTGGTAATACATTCCATAACCTCCCGGATGTTTTTTCGCATCGAGATAAGGCAGTCGGCGGACATTTCCCCAATTGTCATCACAAAGCAGAATCGTCATATCATCCGGAACTTTCATTCCCTGGTCGTAATAATCCAAAACTTCGCTGTACAACGCCCAAAGCTGTGGTGTTTCTTTTGCCGGTTTTTTAGTTACTTTTTCGATAATTTTACGCTGATCCTGCATAATTTTCTCCAGCAATTTAAAATTGGCTTCAGCACTTCCCAAATCGCTCATCGGTTCATCGCCATCGCCACGCATTCCCATCGTTATGAGATTGTCGTAGTTTTTGTTTCGGCTAAAACCGTCTTCCCAAAATTTCAGAAGACCATCTTTGTTGGTGTGGTAATTCCATTCGCCGTTTCCGTATTCTTTGCGGTGATTTCCCCATTCTTTTTGGGCACGCATCATCGGTTCGTGGTGCGAAGTTCCCATCACGATTCCATATTCATCAGCTACTTTAGGATTGAGCGGATCGTCTTCGTTGAAGGCTTTTCCCCACATTGCAGGCCACAGATAATTGGCTCTGAGACGAAGCAAAAGCTCAAACATATTCGCATACATTTTGCTGTTGATGTCTCCGAATTTGGTTCTTGCCCAAGTTCCAAAAGCAGGTTCTTCATCATTAATGAAAATTCCACGGTATTTTACTTTAGGCTCGCCAGAAGCAAAATATCCCGGAATTACGTATGCCGAAGAACGTTTTTTTACGGGAACATCATTCCAGTAATACCACGGAGAAACGCCTAATTGTTTTGATAATTCATAGATTCCGTAAATGGTTCCTCTTCTGTCGCTTCCTGCAATGATGAGCTGTTTTTTGGATTTGAATTTTGGATTTTCGACAGTCGTAATTACGAAACTTTCCCATTTTCCTTTTAAATCTTTGGCATTGATTTTTTTGGATGAAATAAGTTTGTCAATGATTTTATTTGTGCCTAAAGTTCCAATGATGATTTCAAATTCTCCGAAAGCTTCCGTAGTTGAAAGATTGGGTAATTTTCCTGTTACTTTTTGGATATCTGACTGCAAATCTTTCGCAGCACGAATAACTGCAACATTTTCTGATTTATCATAAAATAAATTTGCAACATTTCCGTCCGTTGAAACAATTGGAAAACCATTATTATCTGAAATGATATTTTCTGTGATTCCTGAAGTTTGTTGTGCGAAGACGTTTCCGTTTTGTGACAAACAGAGTATGAAGTTTAAAATGAAAATTTTATAAAAGGTATTTCTTAGCATATCTTCTTTTTTGATTTAATTCTACAAATTCGGATTCTGTTATTTTATTACGACTTTAGTATTTTTTCCGGAGTAAGAAACTGTATTCTGCTGACCATCAGGAAGAATTATGGTAAAATTTCTTTTCTCAAGCATTCCCTTATATTTTCCTTTTCGAGTGTCAATAGTTAGCGTATGGCATTTGTCATTCCAATGCATTGGTATTTCTGTAAAATCTCCTCTTTCGTAATTGTAATTGTCAAATTCATCTTCGTATAAAACAAAATCTGCATCTGAACCCGGATAAACTTTAATAGTAAGATTGTCCCATTTTTTCTCAGTTGCATACTGAACATCGGGACCGAAAGGAATAATACTTCCGCCTTTTACATACAAAGGAATACTTTGAATATTGACCGTTTTTTCGATTTCCTGTCCGCCGTTATGCTTTGCATTGGTCCAGTAGTCATACCATACAGAACCGGATGGAAGATAGACTTTGACCGATTTATTTTGTGTAAAATCTACATCCGTAGCAGAAGGTCCTTTTTGAATCTCCTCTTTTTTATCCCAACCGGTTTGTTCGTTGGTCTTTACTATTTTTTCAGGGGTGTATTGTGCATTCAGTACGGGAGCGACCAGGAAGGATTTCCCAAACATATATTCATTATTGATGTCCCAAACTTTTTTATCTTCTGCAAAATCCATTGCCAACGCTCTCATAAAACTCGACTGGTTTTTAGAAACGTTCCTAGAAACAGAATAAATATAAGGTAACATACTGTATCTTAATCTGATGAATTTCTCAACAGCATCATAAACCACCTCTCCTTTTTTTCCGAACTGGTAAATCTCTCTCGGTACATCGGCTCCGTGCGAACGCATCATCGGCGTGAAGGTTCCGTATTGCAACCAACGTACATACAATTCCTGAAACATCGGATTTTTTGAACCTGAACTCTCGCTCCAGCCTTTTTTATAAGTTCCGGCAAAGAATCCACCGATGTCCGAATTGAAATTAGGGTTTCCGGTAAGGCTAAAATTTAAACCAGCCGGAACCTGATTTCGCAAAGATTCCCAAGAAGAATTAACATCGCCCGACCAAGTATTGGCGCCATATCGTTGCTGACCCGCAAATGCAGACCTTGTCAAAATAAAAACTCTTTTATCACTTGTTTCAGATCGCTGATGGTCATAAACCCCACCAACAGTCATCAACGGATACGCATTTCTAACTTTTCTGAAAGAGCCTAAATATGTTTTCGTGTCTAAATCTTCAGATTTTTGGCTAAGATGATCTGGTTCTGTAGAATCCATCCACCAAGTGTCTACCCCAAGACTGAAAACGCCTTTATTCAGATATTTCCAGTAAATATCCCTGGCTTCGGGATTATAGGCATCGTAAACACGCACTCCGGAAGGATAATTCATATCGGGAGGCCAAACTTCTCTGCCCGATTCCGGCCACGTTCCAAAATTGAAAAGCATTCCTTTTTTGTCCATTTCACGGTAAGGGTTGGTCATCGGTCCGAATGACGACCAGATGGAAACAGACAAATGCGCATTCATTCCGTGGATGTCATTAATCATTTTTTTAGCATCAGGAAAATCGGGACTGATAAAATCCATCGCATTCCACTGATAATTGTTTCCCCAATATTGCCAATCCTGAATAATTCCGTCCAGAGGAACTTTCAAATCACGGTATTTTTTGACCACATCTACAATTTCATTCTGACTTTTGTAGCGTTCTTTACTTTGCCAGAAACCATACGTCCATAGCGGAAACATCGGAACATTTCCGGTAAGGTCACGCATTGAAGCAACCACGCCGTCAGCATTTCCGCCGTACATAAAATAATAATCGACGCCTTCTCCCACTTCGGAAGCGAAAGATGTTTTCTGAGTAGTATCGGTAAACTGAGTTGGCGAATAATTATCCCAAAAAATGCCATAACCTTTTACAGACTGGAAAAAAGGCACAAAATCCCAGGTGTTGTTTTGTACCATTCTGATATCCTGATTTCGTTGGGATAATTTCCCGTTCTGAAGAATTCCCAAACCATAAATCGGTTCGTCTTTTTCCAACTGAAAAGATTGGGTTACGGAATATGTAGGATTTCCGGCATCGTTAAAAGGTTTGAAACTACTTCCGCTTTCTTTGAGAAGTTCTTTTCCGGATGTTGTTGTATAAGCAATTTCTCCGCTTTTTGTATTAATGGAAAGTTGTAAATCATTTGTTTTTAATAATAAAATATCTTTATTTTCTGTAATTGAGAATTTTGTTTTCTGTTCCTGTTTAATAACAGACAGGCTGTTTTTTACAAATGATTTTCCCGCAGGATATTTAATGATTCGCACCGTGTGAGGTCCGTAAAATTTCACTTCCACATTCATATCAGCTGTAGAAAAGCTCAATCCTGCATCTGTTTTTTTATACGACTGTGCATTGGCGTTCTGCTCTATTCCTGATAGTACCACAATGGTAATAAGTAAAGCTTTTATGTTTATTTTTTTGAAATTCATATTTTGTGATTGTGGATTTGAATTAAATTTTAACAGCTTAAAAACTGAAGATTAAATTTTAATTTTTAAAAAGCAATTGAGCAAACTGATACAGATTGTTTCTCCAAACCGGCCAGGTGTGACCGCCGGTATATTCGGAATAGGAATATTTAATCCCGATCTCATCCAATTTTTTATTCATTATCTGACCATTTTTGTAAGCGATATCATCTTTTCCGCCCATCGCAATCCAGAAATTTTTAATATTTGAATTGAATTTCGCCTTATTTTCGGTAAGAAATTTATACTCGTCGTCGGCTACGTTCTGCAACATAGGAAGCATCCATCCGGAACTGAAAACGCCCAGAGAAGAAAACATTTCCGAGTTCTGAATTCCTGTGTATAACGTATAAATCCCGCCCATTGACAATCCTGCCAAAGCTCTGTTAGAAGCATCTTTTTTAACTCTGAAACCAGATTCCGTAAATGGAATTACAGATTCTTTCAGTTCTTTTTCAAACATCTGAAGGTTTCTGATACCAAAATTTCCAAATCCGGCAGGTCCGATATTCGCATCCGGCATTACCACAATCATCGGTTTTGCTTTTCCTTCGGCAATCAGATTATCAAGAATCAGATTGGTTTTTCCCTGCATTGCCCAACCGCTTTCATCCTCGCCGCCACCGTGAAGAATGTAGAGAACCGGATAACTTTCATTCACATTTTTGTCGTATCCAGGCGGAGTATAAATGAACATTCTTCTCCACGAATTTGTGATTTTCGAATACAAATTCTGAATACGGATATCACCGTGCGGAACGTCTTTCAGGGCATAATAATCGTCTCCGGCAAAAGGGATTTCGATTCCGCTGGCGTATCTTCCCATTCCGTAAAATGATTTGCTTGACGGGTCTGCAACGGCAACATTATCAATCAGTAATGAGTAATAATGAAAACCTTCACTCAAAGAATCTGTGGTTGCCGTCCAAACGCCGGAAGTTTCTTTTTTGAGGTCATATTTTTTCCCTAAATCGATTTGCACTTTCTGCGCATCCGGTGCTTTTACTCTGAAAATTGCCTTTCCATTAGGTAAAATCTGAGGAAATTGAGCACTCCTGACGTTTGATTCGGCTGGACTTCCAAAAACCGTAAATTCAGAAAATTTGGTTTTATCGACAGGTTTAAAAATTAACTGTGAAAAGATATACAAATCGTTTTTCCAGACTTTAAAATCGTGACCGCCCGGTTCTATGTAAAAGATGTGCGGAATTTTATTTTCTGTGAGATAATCACTCGTTCTTTTGCTGAAAGGCATCAATCCGTCCTGGTCGCCGCAGGAAATCCAAAGGAGTTTTAATTCTTTAGCTTTTGCAGGATTCGGAAGTAATTGTTGAGGTTCTTTGGTATTCGGAGCAGATGAAAATCCGCCTACCCAAGCGAATTTGTCGATATTTCCCAATCCGAAATTCAGGGTTTGTCCGCCACCCATTGACAGTCCGGCAATCGCTCTGTTTTCTCTGCTTTTTTTAACAGGATATTTTTTTTCGATGAAAGGAATCAGATCGTTCAGCAAATCTTTTTCGAAAGTTGCAAAAGCTTCCACTTTATCTTTTGCCATAATATTTCCCGTTGCTCTGTCGTCTTTCATCGCTCTGCCATTGGGCAAAACAACAATCATCGGCATTAGTTTTCCCTGCGCATAAAGATTGTCGAGAATAATCTGGGGCGTTCCGTTTCTGAACCATTCTTTTTCATCTCCACCAATGCCGTGAAGCAGATATAAAACCGGATATTTATTTCCTTTTTTGAAACCTGGCGGTGTATAAATCAAAGCTTTTCTTTGAGTTCCTACCGTTTTTGATTCATATTTTATGGTATCAATTTTCCCGTGGGGAATTTCTTTTTTTTCAACGTCGAAACCTTGCGGTGCCTGTTTATCAAAAGTTTGTGCAGAAATAAAAATTCCTGATAAAATAAAACCTAAAGCCAATACAATAGAATTTTTCATAATTTTTATTTGTATTTTTTACACTTATTAATTTAGACAAAAAAATAATATCCAACGGAATTATTTTTATTTTTAAACATTAATTTAAAATATTTATTTTATGACTGAAGGATCTGTAATTCTGAAAAAATCAATATCTACAAAACCTCCCGTACTTTTCGTTGCAAAATTGAAAATCGCAAATTTGGAACCCATGAATAACCTTCTGTAATCGAAAATCATTTTGTAATCTTTCTCCATTTCTGTCCAGTTTTTCTGGTCGGTACTGTAAGAAAAATCTGCTAAATCTTTTCCAAGATTAAAGTCTGTTTCAATACGGAGGAAAATCTTATCTGAAGTTAAGGGAATACGCTTTTTCTCTTCCTTTTTGACTCCGGTAATCGCTTTCGTTTTATTATCAAGACTGACTTCATTAGTAGAAAAAGTCAAAAATTTCTGGTTCCCTTCTTTTATAACCGATAATAATCCTGAATCACCATTAAATGCACTGAATCCTGCAACATCACCGTCTTTCATTCCCTTCAAATCTAACGCAACAATAGCACTTGATTTTGGACCAGTCATCCTTTGCGTTAAAGTATTTGGAGCTGCATAAATATTATCTACAACACGGCTCGTTTTTAATCTCAGAAAGCCTTTTTTCTCGGATAAAGACCAGGCTTCGTTCATTGGATTATGGTTCCATTGCCATTGGATTTTCAGTTTTTTATCTGAAAACTCATCACTTTCCACGATGTTATTTTTCGGTTTAAACGGAGGAAGAGGAATTTCACCTTTTAAAGGGACTTTTCCGTTGCCGCCTAAAACCGGCCAGTCATTTTCCCATTTTACAGGAATCAAAATCGGAACGCGTCCTACTCCGCCTCTGTCCTGAAAAATCAGTGAATACCAATTCCCGTTTTTATCATCAATCAAAGCACCTTGCCCAGCGTAGGAAAATCCTAAAAAGTTGTCTTCGAGAATGACTTTTTTCTCATAAGGTCCAGTCACTTTATCCGCTCTGTAAACTTCCTGACGGCGTTTCCCGCCTTTTGGCCAGGAAATCATCATCATATAATATTTTCCGTTTTTTTTAATGATTTGATTGCCTTCCAGAAGTCCGGTTTCCGAAGAATCCTTTTCAAAAACTACCGTACCTTCAGGATTTCCGATGACTTCTTTAAAATCAGAACTTAATTCAAAAACTTTGTTGGAAGTGAAGACATAAACCCTGTCGTCATCATCAAATAGCAACGAAGCATCGTGAAAATGTCTGGTTCTTGTGATCAGTTTCCAGTTTCCTTTTTCGGGATTATCCGTTACATAAAAATAAGATTTAAATGGTTCGTCATTAGGAGAGAATAAAACGTAATATTTTCCTTTGTGATATCGGATGGAAGATGCCCATTGTCCGCGACCGTAAACCGTTCCGTCAATCAAATCATATTTGGAATTATCATTCAATGTATTGAAAACATAGCTTGACATTTCCCAATGTACGAGATCTCTGGAATGCATTACCGGCGCCCCCGGCATCAGGTGCATCGTGGTGCTTATGAGATAAAAATCATCACCGTTTCTGGTGACTGACAAATCCGGAGCATCTGCCCAAATGACAGGATTGGTAAATGCCGTCGTCTGCTGTTTCTGGGCAGGATTTACCTGGGCCGAAAGGAGATTCAACCCGATAAATCCAAAAAAAGAAACTATATAAAATGGTTTATTAATTTTCAAAATTTTAATATTTTGGTGGTGATTTTAACTTTTTCTCTCGCAGATTTTACGGATTTGGCAGATAATTGTGTTATTAAAAATCAGCTCAATCTGTTTAATCTGCGAGATTATCATTTTTATATTAATTTGGCACAATATCATTAGAAGATGTGCTATACAAACCAATCAAACTTCCTGTGAAACCACCTGCCACATCGGTTGAAAGAATATCTCCGGAAACCGGACCTCCAAGGTTTTTGAAGTTTTTGCCATCCAAAGAATAATTAAATTGATGTTCATCTTTTTCACCAACTACCTGCAATTTGATCGTTTTTGAAAGTGAAATCTTTTCGCTGGCAATAAGTTTCGATTCTCCTTTTTCTGTTCTCTCCAAAACGATGTAAAAGTCTTTATCTTTTTTGGTAATTCCAAAAACGTAATTGAATCTTTCGCTTTGATAACAAGTTATTCCTGCCAATTCTTTTTCAGATTTCGGTTTGAAATCCAACGTTACGGAAGTCTCAAAATCTTCGTGTTGCAATCTGTGGAATAATGCCGAAACCGGAGCCAAAGCTTTTATATTGGTTTCAAAAGGAGTGACTTTTACACCGTTTTTTGCTGTAGTAATAAAGTTTTCACGAGGTCCACGCATTGCAATCCATCGATAATCCAGGTTTTTATCCGTCAGCTTATCGTTGTAAGTGAAATTTCCGTTCGGGAAAAATCCGGTTTGTCCGGTTTGGTTTTTTACGCCTTCCGGTAATTTCAATTTTGGTTTCATTGGAACTAAACCGTTTTCAAACACAGGATACGTTCCACTCCAGTCTACGGGAAGAATGAAAGTTTCTCTTCCGTGATTCACACGTCCTTTTTCGTTTGGACGAATCGCCAGAAATACTCCGAAATATTTTCCATCAGGAGTTTCCACCAAATCAGCGTGGCCCGCCCAATCCACTTTATCTTTTCTGTCTTTCGGGAAATATCGCTGAGTTAAAATAGGATTATTTTGTGCCGGAATGAAAGGACCTTTCGGAGAATCTGACATAAAAATAACTTCGCTGTGGTTACCGCCAGTTCCGCCTTCTGCGCACATCAGGAAATATTTTCCGTTCTTTTTATAAATATGTGGACCTTCTATCCAAATTGGTTTTTGGGAAAGGTCAACACCACCGTTTACAATAATTTTATCTGAACCCGCAATAACCTGGTCTTTTTCCAAATCGTAATCCCACATTTTGATGACACGGTGACCGTTGTACTGCTCAGTTCCTTTTGGTGGCGCATCATTGTGAACGATGTATGCTTTACCATCATCATCAAAGAAAATTGCAGGATCAATTCCGTCAAAATTCAGTTTCTGAACTTCGCTCCATCCTTTTGCAGGGTCTTTGGTTTTCACGACCATATTTCCTACTCCACCAGCAATCTGGGTAGTAATCATATAAAAAGTGTCGTTGTTTTTATTATATTTGATATCAGGAGCGTAAATTCCCTGCGAAACGCCACCTTTTTCTACCTTAAGCTGAGAAGGTCTGTCGAGAACGTGACCAACCTGTTTCCAATTGACCAAATCTTTTGAAGTGAAAATCGGAACGCCGGGAAACATTGAAAATGAAGAGTTTACAAGATAATAATCGTCTCCTTTTCTGGTAATGCTCGGGTCGGGATAACACCCCTGGAGAATCGGCGAATAAAATTCGTTCTCTTTCAGTGGATTGTTTGTGTATATTTTATCATTTCCACGATAGGAAAAGTCTGAAAAAGTCTGTGCGGAAATGCTGCTAAAAGATAGTAAGGCAACAGCAGCCATTGTTGTTTTCTTTCTTAAAAAAATCGAATGCATTATTCTCTGTTTCATTGTTATATTTTTAGATTATTATTTAATTTTTAATATGTAAGTTTTTCCTGCTTCTGTCGGAAAATCATAAGTGAATCTTTGTTTCGTTTTCACCGGATTTAATTGAGCTTCAGGAGAAATCAAAGGTTCTTTGATTTTCGGAATTTCAAAATAAAGATTTTCATTTTTTCCCAATGCTACTTTTAATAAGCTTTTTCCTTTCAATTCCAATTCATTAGGTGCACTGATTCTACAGTTTCCACCCAGATTTGATTTGATGACAACTTCTGTAGCTTGATTGTCTTTCCAAAAGATGCTGACCTCGAAACCGCCATACGTTTTCAGTCCGGAAATATTTCCGTTTTTCCATTCGTCGGGAAGTGCTGGTAAAATGTCAATGCTTCCGTTTTGTGTCTGTAAAAGAATTTCTGTAATTCCTGATGTGCAACCGAAATTTCCATCAATCTGAAACGGCGGATGGGCATCAAACAGATTCGGATACGTTCCTCCTTTTTCGCCCCAACCGTCTTTTTCTACCAAAGTCAACTGGTCTTTTATTAATTTATTTGCGTGGTTTCCGTCTAATAATTTAGCCCAAAGATTGATTTTCCAGCCCATCGACCAGCCTGTAGAAACATCACCACGATGTAATAAAACTGTTTTTGAGGCATCAAAAAGTTCAGGTGTTGTGACAGGATTGATTTGATTTCCTGGAAACAATCCATACAGATGAGAAACGTGTCTGTGATTGTCTTTCGGGTTGTCCCAGTCTTCCATCCATTCCTGAAGCTGACCGTATCTTCCTATTTTCATCGGTGGTAACTTGGAAATGATATTGTTCCAAACCGGAATTTTATCTGAATCTATATTTAAAATTTGTGCTGCTTTTTTTGTTTTGCTGAACAGGTCGAACATCAGCTGATTATCCATCGTATTTCCTGCTGCCAAAGCACTTCCCTGATGTTCCTGCGGAATATTTTCGGGAGACATAGACGGACTTACAACCAACCATTTGTGGGTAGGTTCTTCAATCAGGAAATCTTCATAGAACTGTGTCGCAGATTTTAGAACGGGATAAATGGATTTGAGATAATTTTTGTCTCCGCTGTATAAATATTTTTCCCAAAGATGCTGAGAAAGCCAGGCGCTTCCCATTGGCCATTGTCCTGCATTGGCAAAGTCCACAACGCCCGTAATTCTCCAAATATCCGTGTTGTGATGTGCGACCCAACCACGGCTTTTGTACATTACTTTTGCTGTTTCTGCTCCGGTTACGCTCAAATCTTTTATCATCTGAATCAATGGCTCGTGCATTTCCGGCAGGTTGGTTTTTTCCGCAGACCAGTAATTCATTTCCGTATTGATGTTGATGGTGTATTTGCTGTCCCACGCCGGTTTGTTGGAGTTGTTCCAAATCCCTTGAAGATTAGCAGGCTGACCGCCTGGTTGCGATGATGAAATCAGGAGATAACGTCCAAACTGATAATACAATGAAACAAGTTCCGGGTCGTAACTGGTGGTAAAATTCTTAACACGAATATCGGTAGGAAATTGTGAAGCAGGGGAAGTTCCGAGGTTGAAATCTACCCTTTTGAAATAATTCTGGTAAGCGTTGAGATGATTTTTAAATAAGGTATTGAAATTTTTTGTTTCTGCTTGAGTAATGTAATTTTTGCTTTTTGAAACTTCGTCGGTGTTCAAAGTTTTGTAGTCTGTGAAGTTGGTGGCAATCGAAATCAGAATCATCACTTCATCTGCATTGGCAACCGAAATTCCGTTTCCTGAAACAGAAGTTTTTCCACCTTTAGTAATAAATTTAGCCAATGCATTGAATTTAACCTTACCTTGAATGCCATCTAATGTGGAGGAAAGTCCGTCCATCTGCAAGGTATTTGCATCAATCGCTTTTACATTTTTTTTGAGTTCGCTGTTGAATCCGGCATTGAAATTCAGTGCATTTTTTTTGTCTGAACTTAGTTTTATCACAATTACCTGATCCGAAATTGAAGCGAAAACTTCTCTTTTATAATGAATTCCGTTGGAGTAAAATGTGGTCGTTGTTATTGCCTTTTCAATATCAAGCTCACGATAATAATCTTTAACATCGCCAAGATTAGTAAAATCAAGATTCAAATCTCCGATATTCTGAAAAGCTGAACCGTGAAGTGTTTTTGCCGTTAAACCTTTATTGGAAAGGACTTCGGCTCTTTTGTAATTTCCGTTAAATAAATAATACCGAATAGAATCCAACACTTTGGAACCATCAGGATTGTCGTTTCGGGAAGGACCACCCGACCAGAATGTGCCCTCATTCAGCTGAAGTCTTTCTTTTGAAGGATCGCCGAAAACCATTGCCGCCAATCTTCCGTTTCCAACAGGTAACGCTTCCACCCATTGTTTGGCGGGTTTGTCGTACCAAAGCTTGTATTTCCCGCCTTTCTGGGCAAAGGAAAACCCACTAATGAAAATACAGATGGTTAATATGCAATGTTTTACGTTCATTTTTACTTTTTATGCTTCATTTTTTTCAACAGAATTCATCTTACTTTTCGTTTTAATAATTCCCCAAGCTGCAACATAGAAAACTTTGCAGATTCCAGTAAAAAAACGATTCTCAGCAAACTTTTTATTCTTAACAGAATGAGTCATTATTTAATTTAAAAAACTGATTTGATTTTATAAAAATTTTAAAAACAAGACCTTAACTGTGAGAATCATTAAGGTCCTGCAAACTATATAAAAGAAAATAATACCGATCTAAACCCCGCTGAATGCGCTAAATCCACCGTCGACCGGCAGTAAAGCACCTGTAATGAAACTTGCTGCATCCGAACACAGAAACTGTACTGCTCCGTTCAGTTCTTCGACTTCACCAAATCTCTGCATTGGTGTCTTGCCAATTACTTTTTTGCTTCGGTCAGTTAGAGATCCGTCAGAATTTAATAGAATCGCACGGTTCTGGTCGCCAATGAAAAAACCGGGAGCAACAGCATTCACACGGATTTTGTCACCAAATTTCAATGCTACATCCGAAGCCAGCCATTGTGTGAAATTGGTAATCGCCGATTTGGCTGCTGAATATCCTGCCACTCTTGTGATTGCGGAATATGCTGCCATTGAGGAAATATTTACAATACTTCCGCTTCCCTGCTCTGCCATTACTTTTCCGAACACATAGCTCGGATAAACAGTTCCGTTGATATTGAGATTTGTCACCTCATCCCACCCGTTCACATTCATATCGAAAAAAGATTGTTCGGGAGAGAGTGTTGCCGCAGGAATATTTCCTCCCGCAATATTGAGCAGAATGTCGATTCTGCCGTATTTTTCTGTAATTTTCTTTGAAGCGGCTTCAAGACTTTCAATATTCGTAACATTGGCTTCTACCGCAAATGAATCACCATTCAAATCTGTCAGTTCTTTTACACGGGCATCCAAAGTTTGTTGATTTCTCCCAAGCGCAACAATTTTTGCTCCGGCTTCAATGAAACTTTTTGCCAAGCTTCCGCCTAAAACCCCGGAAGCACCTGTAATGACGGTTACTTTATTTTTAATACTGAATATTTCGTTCATTTTTACTTTTATGAAAATTTATTACAAACGTTAGATTAATCTCTTTGCAATTCTGACTGTACTGCCGCCATCACACCTTCAATCTGACCCAAAGCAAGCATTCTTCCTAAGAAAGAATATCCCGGATTATAACCTTTATCAATATCATCCGTCAATAATCTTCCGTGGTCGATGCGCATTGGTAAATCCGGATTTTCTTTTTCAAATACGCGGATTACATCAATAAGCTTTCCTCTTCCTCCCAAATGATGAGCTTCAATAAAATCTCCGTTTTCAAAAACATTGGTACTTCTTAAGTGAACAAATTTTGTATGGCGCGCAAACTTTTGAGCTAGCTTCGGAACATCATTCTGAAGATTGGCACTTAAAGAACCTGCACAGAATGTCAGTCCGTTGTGTGGATTGTCAACCTCGTTCAGGAACCAGTCTATATCTTCTTCGTTGGTCACGATTCTTGGTAAACCTAACAATGAAAATGGCGGATCATCGGGATGTACACACATCTGGATGTTCCATTTTTCGCAAACCGGCATTATTTTTTCCAGGAAATATTTCATATTCTGACGAAGCTGATTTTTATCAATTCCATCATATAAAGCCAATAAACTTTTGAAAATAGCTACCGGATTCTGGTCTCCTTCCTTGATATTTCCGTTAACAAAACCCTGTGTTTTTACAATGACTGAGTCTATCAAATCATTGTTATCTTCTTCCGTTAAAGTATTTTTTAGTTCATCTACTTTCTGAAGAATCTCTGAACTATAATCGTTTTCTGCACCTTTTCGTTGCAGAATATAAATTTCAAAATAAGCAAATTTTGCCTTATCAAAGTACAATGACGATGAGCCGTCTTCCCATTGATGAAACAAATCTGTACGTGCCCAGTCTAAAACCGGCATAAAGTTGTAACAAACCGTTGTTACTCCTGCTTTACCGAGATTTTCAAGACTAGTGATGTAATTTTTTATTAATTGATCTCTGTTTTCTCCTCCATATTTTATGGCTTCACTTACTGCCAGACTTTCTACAACAGACCAGCGAAGACCGAAACTTTCTATATAATTTTTATAGTCATTAATTGCGTCTAACGACCAAACTTCTCCGTTTGGAATATCGTGAAGCGCAGAAACAATGCCTTCCACTCCGATTTGGCGGAGCATATTTAATTGTATTTTGTCTTTTTTACCAAACCAACGCCAGGTTTTTTCCATAATACTTTAGAAATTTTAATTAAAACAAAGCAGGTGCAATGAATACACCTACTTTGCTGCTGTTAACATGAATGTATTTTTGTTGTTTTAATAACCAGGGTTTTGGTATTTTGCTTTAATGTCGGCCGATACTTCCATTGCATCTAATTGTCCTTGCGGAATCGGTCTTAGATAGTGGTATGGCTGTATTGTTCTTGATACAGTTTGTGGAGTATGATTTCCATAGTTAACACCTCCAATAGAATACGTTGCTGATTTTTGAGTCCAAGTTTGAGTTCTTACCAGATCATACCATCTGTAGCCCTCTCCAAAATATTCTCTCGATCTTTCTGCCAGAAGATAATCTAAAGTTATCGTCATCGGCGTTGCAGCAATCATTGCAGCACTATTATCCTGCACTTTTGAAACGTTCCCGTTGACACTCCACACCCATTTTCCAGCTCTTGCACGTATCACATTGATAAGATCCCTTGCAGATGATGGTCCTGACGCTCCTTTAATTGCAGCTTCAGCAGCGAGGAAATAAAATTCAGAAAACTTAGCTGCAACAAAAGGACGCGTTAAGCTTGGATTCGGATATCCTAAACCATTACCATTATCTGTACGGTAGGTTCCAATTTTCCATATCCCAGGATAAACAATTCTGCTAATTCCGCTAGGTGCAACTACCCAGTCTGCTCTGCCCGGTAAAACTCCCGCTCCAACACCATTCTGTCCTCCGTTTGAAGGATAAGTGGGTGTCTGAGAATCATTATCTAAGAATGAAAGTACTGCATCTCCAGGTTGTATTGGTAAATTATTTGCATTATATAGTGTTGAAACATTGGTAAGTCCGGTACCTTCTTTATTCCAGTTTCCTCTATACGTTGTAACAAAAGTACCGTCATAACGTGAATCATTCGTTTTATCTGCAAAGGTATTTTTAATAAGTTCTATCGTCGGCGCCATACGGACCCAAGGTCTTCCTAAAGATTGGGTAGCCGCTCTCTGAACTGAACTTGCGTTAGAAAATGATGTACTTGATAAGCTGCTTTTAAGGTTGGTGTAATTGAACGTAAACATCCACGCTGCAAAATTATTTGGGGACCACCCATCCCCGTAGCTTGCCTGAATAACCCCTTCATTAAAGTAAGCACTGGTTTCTGTATGATCAGCATATAGCATACATTCCTTGTTACGATCATTATCTCCTCGGTGAATGTCGTAATAGGTTGGCATTAAAGCATATGGTCCAGGAGCATTGATACCTTCTAAAGCTACATCATAAGCTTTTTGAAAGTACCATTGAGCATTATGACCGTCCGGATCTGTTCTCGGAGTTTCAGGATATGTCGGGATGCTATTCGGGTTTTGTAACCACCATGCATATGTTAAATATGCTTTTGAAAGATATAATCTTGCTACATTCTTTGTAACGCCACCGGTAACTCTCGGATTGGTAGGGAGATTTGCAACAGCTTTGATTAAATCTGGAAAGATCGCTTTCGTATATACTTCAGTTACTGTATTTCTTGACGAAGTGGTTTTAGGATTGATATTAAACTTTAGCTCACCAGATCCTAAGTCAAGCGGCACCCCTCCATAGGTCTGAACCAATAAGAAGTAGTTGAAAGAACGGAAAAATCTTGCTTCTGAAATTAATGATTCTGCAATACCTGCTCCAGAACCGTTTTCAATAATTCCATTTGCAGTATTTATGGACGGAAAAACAGAACCCCATATCATACTAGTAGGAAAAGTGTTCGAGTTTATACTGCCAGCTCCACCAGTCATATCTAAATCCTTAAAGTTTCCATCTGCACTTTGTGCCCATGTAGCTTCGTCTGTACCTGTCATATTTGCATTCAGAAAATATCCATTTCCATATAGCATACGCAATTGTCTGTACAGTGAAGTAACACCTTGTGAAATTCCTCTTTCGGTAGTGAAGTCTTCTGGTGTATATATACCTCTCGGCTGCTCATCTAATATCTCATTACAACCTGTACTGAAGGTTAATGATGCTAAAAATAAAGCAGCAATAAATTTTTTATTAAAATTGATCATAATTTCTGATTTTAAAAAGTTAGATTTAATCCGATCATATAATTTCTGGTAGAAGGGTTATTGGTTCCTATCACCAATTGGTTTGCTTTGTAAGAATTCACAGCCTGATTTTCGTTACCTCTTGAATTCGGCTCAGGATCCATTCCAGAATATCTGTAATATGGAGAACCAAATACAAACGGATTCTGAACAGTAACATACAGTCGCAGGTTGCTTACCCCTAAATTATCAATTGCACTTTTATCAAAATTATAACCTAAAGTTATTGTTCTGATCTTAACAAATGAACCATCAAATAATGCTAGTGTAGAGCCATACTTCGGGTTGTCACCACTCATCAACCCCCCTGGTTTTGGATTTCTAACGTCAGTATTCTCTGGTGACCAGTAATCAACGTCAACATTATTTCCTCTTCCTGTAAGTCTGTTAAGATAACCTGAAGAACCGTAAATTGTGCTTACTAACACACCACCTTTTTGAAATGCTCCTACAATGCTTAAATCCAGTCCTTTGTAAGCAAGTCGAGTATTAAATCCACCAATGAAATCCGGATTTGTATTGATGATTTGTCTGTCAGCCTCACCAATTGGTCTTGTAGGTGTGCCGTCGGCATTATATCCTCCTGTGTAAAGAACTTTAATCATACCCGGTGCAGCACCTGTCTGAGGCTCAAGAATATTTAAGTAGGGATCACCTTGCTGCCATAATCCTACATATTGATAATCATAGATAGCATTAATGTTATATCCTACAAACCACAAGTTTCCTACATTTCTATCCTGCCCTGAAGCAAGTGCAGTAATTTTGTTTCTGTTTGCTGCTAAATTACCACCAACTTCCCAACTGAAACCATCCGGATTGTTAAAGATAATACCATTAAGAGAAACTTCCAGACCTTTATTTTGAGAAGATCCCACATTTTCTGTCACTGAACCTAAACCACTGGAAGGAGGAAGACCTTTGCCTAACAACAATTTTTCAGTATTGGTAAGATAATATTCTACGGTACCATTTATTCTTCTGTTAAGAATTGTGAAATCAACTCCGTAATTGTACGTTTTTGAAAACTCCCATCCCAATGAAGCGTTTGGAGCATTGCTTACATAATTTCCGATAGCGTTACTGCTTCCAAAATTATAAGGTGTTGTACTTAAACTTCCAAAAGTTGAATAAGGAGCAATTGCCTGATTAGAAGTCTGCCCGTAACCTGCACGCAACTTTAATACATTAATATATTTTGAATCACGTAGAAAACTTTCGTTAGCGACATTCCATCCTACAGAAACTGCAGGATAGGTATTCCACTGGTATCCTGGTGCTAAAACTGATGAGCCATCTGATCTGATTGTAGCTGTGATCATATATCGGTTGTCATACTGATACATGGCTCTTCCCATGAAAGACATCAGCCCTCTTTTATAATATCCCTGATTGGCTGGGTTGATTGTAATTTCTCCTTGTGCATGACCCAAGTTAAAATATTGAAATGCATCAATTGGCACATCACGTGCACCTATTGAAGAACTGTTGAATCTTGTCTGTTCAGCAGAATATAATCCTGTTGCATTAATTTTATGCTTACCAAAAGTTCTGTCATAAGTAACAAGGTTTTCAATTACCCATTGTGTAGTTAATGAATTTCCGATGCTCGCATTGGATAAAGTTGCAGGATTATAGTTTAAAGCTCCTGTACCTAAATAATATCCGCTATTAGAATTCCTGTAGGTAAGACCAACGTTTAATCTGTATTTTAACCCTTCGATGCTTGGTATTTTGATCTCAGTATACAAATTGTTATATGAACTGAAAGCGTTTGTACGGTCTGCGTAAGCATCTCCTAAACTTTCCAGGATTGATCTTGTCTGCAATGCTGTCTGATCTAAATTTGCAAATACAGTTCTCAATCTTGGTGTTCCGTCCGCAAGATTTGGTGTAGTTAGTGGTGAATATCCTAATGTCGGCGCTCCACTTACACTGTTAAAATCATTGATAGAAAAATTTGAATTCGTAGAGAAACCAATTTTAAGCCAATTATTAACCTCCTGATCCAGGGATCCCCTCATTGAAAGTCTCTTATAACTTTGCAAAGGTACTACCCCGTTTTGCTGGAAGTAGGCAACACCAAAATTGTAACCACCCTTTTCTGTGCCTCCGCTAACACCTACATCATGATTCATCATAAGGCCCAAACCGTAAAATTGATCCTGCCAGTCTGTATTATTACTGTTTGATTCATCCGGACCATTGACGACCATATTTGCATCTGTCCTCAACTTGGCCAACTTTGGACCGTCCATCATGGGATATTTTGAAAATATACTTTGATAGCCTGTGTAACCGTTATATGTAAATCTAGGTCTTTGACCCTTTCCACCTCTGTTGGTTGTCACAATAATAACTCCATTTGCACCACGGGATCCGTAAATCGCTGTCGCTGATGCGTCTTTTAAAACATCGAGACTTTTGATATCCGACGGGCTGATGTCGGCTAAGGAACCAATAAACGGAATTCCATCCAACACAATCAGTGGATCGTTGGATCCTGTCAGTGAACGTTCTCCCCTGATACGAATCTGCTGCACAGCTCCAGGTTTCGTTGAGGTTCTTCCAATATCAACTCCTGGAAGACGGCCTTGTATTGCATCTGTTATATTCGCAGATGGAACTTCCTTCAAAGCATTTCCACTTAAAGAAGATACAGAACCTGTCACCGCTTCTTTTTTCTGAGTACCGTATCCAATTACCACAACCTCTTCAATCTTTTTTTCTTTTGGAATAGTATCTTTTTTACTTTGAGAATAAACCAGACCTGAAGGTAATAAGGTCATGGCAAAAAATAGTGCCGCCTTATTGCTTTTACTTAAATAAAATAGGTTCATAATTATTATATTGTTTTTAAATATTAGGGTAACAAAAAGCTAATTAATCAATTAAACTTTTTGCTTTTAGATATACATATTCACAAGAGCTTCGAACAATTCCTGTTTACCGCTTTTTGGTTGTGGCTCGCCAATCTCAAGAGCTCTTTTTCTAAGATCTTCCAGAGTTAGCTCACCATTTTCAAAAGATTTTCCGAGACCATTGTCAAATGAAGAATATCTTTCAGTTCTCAGTTTTTTATAATCAGAATCCTCAAGAATATCTGCTGCAACAGATAAGCCTTTTGCAAACGCATCCATTCCTGAAACATGAGCAATGAAAAGATCGTCTGCATCGATAGAGTTACGACGAATTTTAGCATCAAAATTCACTCCTCCTGATCCTAAACCACCTCCTTCAAGGATCACTAACCAAGCCTGTGCAAGATCAAAATAGTCAACAGGAAACTGATCAGTATCCCAACCATTCTGATTATCGCCTCTGTTTGCATCAATACTTCCCAACATTCCAGCATCTACAGCTGCCTGCAATTCGTGCTCAAATGTATGACCAGCCAATGTAGCATGATTTACTTCCAGATTCAATTTAAAATCTTTGTCTAATCCATGATTTTTCAGAAAACCTATTACAGTCTCAGCATCATAATCATACTGATGTTTGGTAGGTTCCATCGGTTTAGGCTCAATTAAAAATGTTCCCTGAAAACCCTGTTGTCTTGCGTAGTCACGAGACATGGTAAGAAATCTTGCCAAATGCTCTTTCTCACGTTTCATATCGGTATTGAGAAGACTCATATAACCTTCTCTTCCTCCCCAGAAAACGTAGTTTTCTCCACCAAGAGCAATTGTTGCATCAATTGAGTTTTTAACCTGCGTAGCGGCACATGCAACAACATCGAAATTCGGATTGGTAGAAGCACCATTCATATATCTTTCGTGAGTAAATACATTGGCTGTACCCCAAAGAAGTTTTATACCCGATTCCTGTTGCTTTTCTTTAGCATATTCTACAACTGCCTGCAAATTTTTCTCGTAATCTCTCCAGTTATCTGCGGGATCTACTAAGTCTATATCATGGAAACAGTAGTAACCGAATCCCATTTTATTCATGAATTCAAATCCGGCATCCATTTTATATTTAGCTCTCGAAACAGCATCTGTACCTTGTGACCAAGGATGATGAATAGTCGGTCCGCCAAAAGGATCACTGCCATCTGCACATAGTGTATGCCACCAAGCCATTGCAAACCTCATCCATTCTTTCATTGGTTTTCCCATGATGACTCTTTCTGCATCATAATGACGGAATGCCATTGGATTTCTGCTTTCTTTACCTTCAAATTTAATTTGATCTATCCCTGAAAAAAACTCTTTTGTTGACTTTAAAACGTTCATGTAAGTTTGATTTATTAATTGAAATTTTCTTTTTTTTGGATATGGAATCACCCTGCTCACTGTAATTTTTATTCAGTAAGTATGATAAATTCCGTTATTTTTATTTGATTATAATATTTCCTTAAGATGATCCTGCCATGTGTGATATGCTTCTAGATATTGCTCCTCCTTTTCATGTTCAGGTTCTATAACTGCAATCTTTTCAAGCGATGCGAATGCCTCTGAAGAATCTGTGTAAAAGCCAATTCCCATTCCTGCTGCTCTTGCTGCTCCTACAGCACCATCAGTATCATAAAGCTCTATCACAGCATTGCTTACACTTGCCAGTGACTGCCTGAAAATGGAACTCAGGAACATATTGGCATTACCTGCACGAATAACATTGATGTCCATCCCGATGTTTCTCATGATATTCATCCCATACTCATATGAGAAAACAATTGCTTCCTGTGCAGCTCTCAGAACATCACCTTTAGAATGTATATTGAAATTGATTCCGTGTATAGAGCATCTGGTGTCCTTGTTTTCTAAGACTCTTTCTGCACCGTTACCGAAAGGAATAATACTTAAACCCTTTGATCCGATAGGCGAAAGTGAAGCCAGCTCATTCATATCTCCATATGAAGAAAGTGATGTGGCAAAGTTGTGCTTAAGCCAGGAATTCAGAATTCCGGTTCCGTTGATGCACAATAATACCCCAAGTCTCATCTGTTCCTCACTGTGGTTGACGTGTGCAAATGTATTGACCCTCGAAAGCCTGTCGTAATCAAGCTTGTCTAAAACTCCGTAGACAACTCCGGATGTTCCGGCTGTAGATGCGATCTCTCCGGGATTAAAAACATTAAGTGATAAGGCATTATTTGGCTGGTCACCTGCTCTGTAGGATATGGGTGTACCTTCTTTTAATCCCAATTCATTGGCAGCAGCAGCGGAAACTGTTGACTGAATACCAAAAGTCGGAACAATCTCAGGGAAGAAACTTTCAGGAATTCCGAAATACTGAATAACATCCTGAGAAATACAATTATTTTTAAAATCCCAGAAGATCCCTTCGGACAAACCTTCAACTGTTATTCCTATCTCTCCGGACAGCTTCATGGCAATATAGTCACCGGGAAGCATAATCTTATCAATTTTATCAAAAATCTCAGGTTCGTTATCCTTTACCCATGCCAGTTTTGATGCTGTGAAATTTCCCGGAGAGTTTAGCAAATGTGAAAGACATTTTTCCGGACCTATCTCTTCGAAGGCTTTTTCACCGTATTCTACGGCACGGCTGTCGCACCAGATGATTGAGGGTCTTAGCAGATTCTGATCTTTGTCTACCATAATCAATCCGTGCATCTGCCATGTTATTCCGATACCTTTGATGTCTTCCGGGTCTATTCCGGCCTGATGCATTACAGATTCATGGGCCAGCTTTAAATTTGTCCACCAATCGGCAGGATTCTGTTCTGCCCAACCAGCTTTCAGCGCGATGATCTTCATCTCTTTTTTAGGTGAAAAATCAGAAGCCACAACCTTGCCGCTCGATGCCTCAATAAGACAAACTTTTACAGAAGAACTCCCTATATCGTATCCTAATAAATACATAGTATTGAAAATGGTTTTTTATTTAATTAATTTTGAATTATTCTTTTTATATGCCTTGCCATCAAATTTGTAGAACCTTGCCGCCCGGTGCGGAACGTTGTCTTCAATCTCATCCAACGCTACGATATAGCTGAATGAAGAAACTTTTTTATGAAAATTTTTAATGTCAATATTCTTTTCACTCAGGGCACAGTATAATTGATACAATTGTCTTATCGTAAATTTTTTGGGTAGAAGCTCAAAAATAATTGAAAAATCAATCTCTATCCATCTTCTGATCTCAACCAGTGCCTCTTTTATAATTATATTATGGTCAAACGGAAGGGATGGTATTTTATCAACGGGATACCAGTCAACATTGCTGTACTTTGAGCTGTTGATCTTATGATCGATCTTGCAGAGAGACAAATAGGCAACGGTGATTATTCTGTCTATATTATGCTTGTATTCTTTCCCCATCCATCTGATATCATTCTGGTTACTTGCGCGCATCGGATCGGCATAACATTTAAACTGTTTCAGCACCATCTTCTTGATGCCGGTAAGTTCATACAGTACTCTACCGGCAGCATCATTAACGTCTTCATTGCTAAAGATCAGACTTCCTGGCAATTTTCTATGCACTTCTGTAGGGGTGTCATCAGAATGACGCTGCACCAATAATATATTCAACTGGTTATTGAGATCAAACCCAAAAACAACGCAGTCAACCGAAACATAAGTATGTATAAAATCTGGAGCCATATAAGCATGTTAACATTTACGTAACATGACAAATATAAAAATTCAATTGAGAAAAAAAAATAAAATTACATTATATATTAAATATCAACTGTTTACATACCGATTTTTGATGATATGAATTGTATTATTTTAATGATAAGCTTATCATACAAAGTATGATTATAATATCTTAATCCGCTAGCTGTAAAGATATTAAATGTCAAACGTACACTTATTAAGTTAATTTTAGTTAAATTATAGAATATGATAACAATCACTATAAATCTCTATAATATTTTTTATTAATAAATTAATAAATGATGATTTTACGTAGATATTAGTCATTTAATCGTCAAAAATTTTCACCAAATTATAGCGTGACTGACTAAATTAAGACTGTGTTCGTAATTTTTTAACACAAAATTCAATCCATCAAAACTGATTATAGTCATGACAATATGTCTCGAAAAGAACTATCAAATATTTGAGATTAAGCTGTAATAAATTTGAGTTAATGATTTAGTAAACCTCGTATTACAGCAAATTACCACCTTGTAAAAAAAGATACATAAGGAAAAGTAGAATTAATAAATTTGATAAGATTTACTAAGAAGTATATTACAGATACTTTTACAAAAAGTTAAAAGGCGCAAAGACACTTGTAAACTTGAACTGTTTAATAATTTGGGCTGAAAAGAAAATATTTATAATGGTGCAAATGAAAAAGCAGCAATGAATAGTATAACATCTAATGAATATTAGATATCAGTAATACTGTATGAAGAAAAGCAATGAAGTTATCTTTAAAATAAACTTTTACTTTTAAATGAAATTGTTCTTTTTTTTCGGGCCGGAAATGACATCAATGCGGTAAACTAAAAAATTTCCGTCAGAGCAATACTCTTTAGAGCTCAGTAGATTTCCTTTCTCAGATGTATTGCGGTAATCATTCAGATATTTTTCCATTTCGTTTTTGGCTGCAGGTACGATGATGTACTTTGCGTTATACTGATATTCGTCTGCATATTTCTGAAGTTTTTCAACTCTGCTTAAAGCTTCCTCGTAATTCATTTTATATTAGTCTTTACTTTTTTCTTCAATTTCAGTAATTCCAAAATGACCTTAAATATGCTTTATTTATATTATAAATATGGCTTAGCTGTTCTGTTTTAAATATCTTACAGCCCGATCAAACTTATTCAAAGAATAATCAAACGGAGATGAGCAAAACTATGCAGCGGCAAAAGAACTTGGAACATGACAATTCTTTTCTTTGGTATAACGAGCTTGTCTTAGTAATCAGGTTGCATATTAACTTCTGTGTTATTTATATGTAATCTGTTTTCGGGATTCACTGACTGTTTGAATCCCATACTCATCAACTTTCCGTAAAAAAAAACATTTAGAAAGAGAAAAAATCCTCTTTAGGGTTTTCCGTTTTTGTTCTCATGGCATTTATACTCAAATCGTTTACAAATCATCACTTACTCATATATTCAGCTATTGTAAATGGCTGATTAAATTTTCGGGTAAGGTATTGGTCTATTTTTACAAAAAAAATATTAAAGCAGCTTCAACAAAACCTATTTATTTGACACCACATTTAATTTTCTTTTCCCCTAAATTTCAACAACTTAAAAGCATATTTAGTTTTCAGCTGCAAATATAATAGGTATCCTGCCAATCGATCTTGTTAAAAACGAATTTAAAGTTGTTATTTTCATCCATTATTTTGATTTTCATATGACTTAACAGCAATAGTTTTAAGGCGTTCACAGCACCTGTGCAGTAAAAAACCAAGTAAGAATCTTGGTCAGAAAGAAAAAAGTTTAAACTTCCCTTAATGCTGAAGGATTTTTGCCTGTGTGTTTTCGCATAAAATGAGTAAAAACACTTTCACATTTAAAACCCATTTCATACCCTATTTCAGAAATCGTTAAATTTGAATTACGCAAAGCAATCAGAGACTCGTTGGTGATCTTCTGAATGATAAATTGCTTTGCCGTTTTCCCATAAAGGTAGCTCGTCATTTCTGTCAGCTTCTTGGGCGAGATACAAAGTTGAGAAGCATAATAAGTAACATTTCTATGGTATTTATAATCCCGCTGAAGAAGCGTATTAAAATAATTCATTTTCGATACAAAATTAAGTTTTTCATCCATTGTATCTTCATTCGACTCAAGATACATCAAAGCATCCAGTATTAAACTTTCGATGGCATTGTGAGCGGCATATATAGCAAGACTTTTATTTTTTTCATTGAAGTGTGTGAGTCTACCTATAAGCATAGTCCTGATATACTCGTCGCTTCCGAAATAAGGAGCCGTAACGTAATTTGAGAAATGATTGTAAAAAACCTTTGAATTTAAAAAAACACTGTCTTTTTTTGATCTCTCATAAAATGCTGATGTAAAGGCAATAACGTAAATATTCTTGTTGTCGGTGCAAGACAGAAATTCTATATTCCTCTGCGGTCCCAGAAAAATAGCATTTCCTGTCTTTATACTTTTAAATTCACCTTCAATTTTAACATCCAGATCTTTAAGAATAAGATAAATACAGTAATATTCTAAAGTATTAAATTGTAATAAAAAATTATTTCTCTCTATCACATCATGAAGAAAATCAATATTAAAACCGTTTCTCTTTAACTGTTCTGACAATATATACATATTATGAATTTTAAGACAGTGTCAACGATCTTTCAGAATTGTCACCCTATGTACAACAGGCTGAATCTAAAAGTTTTGTTCTCAATCATTATTATTAGCTACTTTATGGATGCGAATATAAAAATTTAAATCATAATCTTATATCACTGAATTTTTGTAAGCCTAAATTATAAATAAAACAGCTGAATATCCATTTAAAATAACATAAAAAAGCTCAATCATATTAAAAAGAATTTTGCAACATAAACAGAATAAATCGTAATGATTATAATAGTTTTTGGATTTGAAAGCTTTAATATTATTTCATATTAAAAATATGTTTGCAAAAAAATGGTGATACCACATATTCAGAAAAGATAAACCTTCAATTTTTTATGCTCTTATTATCTATCTTAAAATTGATAATCATATTAATAAATATTTGAATTATAAATAAATAAGTATATATTTGCAAACTTAAAAGTGTTTACTTTTTCGCAATGCTAATACCTCAAGAAAACCAGAAAAACAAGAAGATAACGGGATTCCTTTTATCTGTTTTCCTATTCTGTTTTTTCAGCTTTCTTAACGGTCAGGTTTATATTCCGCAAGGGGTAACGGTCTACGTTGAAAAAAACACGGTCATTACAGAAAACTTAGCAAATGCCATTTCAGCATCCGGCAATGCAGCTCCTGAATCTTCTGATAAAACATCCGTCACTCAAAAAGAAAACAGAGATGATAAAAACTCCGTAACCAAGCGTGCAAAGACAAAGCCTAAAGCAAAAAACACTTTCGATCTTTCTCAAAAAAACAAGCAACAAGCGCCTAAAAAACAAAAACCTAAGAAAGTTTCTTTAGGATATCTTTTCAAGAACAAAAGTGATGAAAGTTTCACGCCCGCCGGCTCATCCGAAAAACCGGTAGTCTTTCCTGATCATCATTTGAAATGGGAAGTACCTGAAACTCTCCGCCCATATTCTATTACTTATTTTGTAGAAAAGAATAAATCTTTTTACACCTGCATACATCCCTCAATCCGTACAAGCAGAAGCTTTCGGACGCGCCCTCCCCCTTCTTTTTCATTATTATAAAAAATGTATTGAAATAATACGTTTTTAAAAAGCTATTACATTTTTTTTGATTAATCATTTTCGCAATATTAAATCTATATAAAAAGCGATGATGATTGTAATTTTATGCTAAATAATGAAAAAATCTACTTTTAAAAGACCTACATTAAAACAATATGTAGCACAAAAAATCAGGCCCTTGATTTTTGCAATGGCACTGATGCTCAGCTACCTTAATGTATCTGCACAACAGCCAAGTTCTTTTGTTCTTGCAATTCCTGGTCAGAATCTCAACTTTTTGAATGCTAACCGCACACTTATTACCAATACAGGAAACAACGGTTTATCTGCCGGTTCTGTGTGGCGTTATGATAATCTGATTACTACCAACGGGATCACTATTTATGGAATTCTTACCATAAAAGAAATCAACGGAACAGGGACCACTATTACAATTCTGGATGATGAAGCTGTGAATACAGGACTTCCGGGAAGATTTCAGCCCCGGATAACTACCCCAGCTTCAGGTGGTAACGTTTTGTTTGAGCTTGAATTTTATGAAGTTACTACTAATAAGAGAGCCTACATTTCGGAGTACTACTTTACTGCAGCAGATATCGACGGAAACGAAGTTGTGGAAATAGGAGGATATTCTACTTATCAGGTAGATGCAACCAGCGGTCTTACGATCAGTCAGCAACCATCCGGACGTACAAGATTCGGGGGAATTACAACTGAACTAAATGGTGTAACCTTTGACAACACAGCTGCTTTTATTGCACAATACAAATTTCCGTATACCAAAGTTACCTTTGCACTCGGCAAAAGCAACGCAGGAACGGGTCGTCAGTTTTCAGTTCAGTTTGGAACCGCGGGAGGTACTTTTACAAACCCTACTACCGTAAGGAACCCTGTAAAGTTAATGTATATTAGCAAAACTGCAGATACCGACCACTTTTTAGCGGGAACAACTAAAAAATACACTGTTGTTCTGGATAATCTTGGAAGCACAGCAGAAAATGTAACACTTACAGATCCGCTTCCTGCAGGACTTACTTATGTTCCGAACAGCACGACTATCTCTGTACCTGCGGTGAGCGTAGTAGAAAATGTTGCAGATAATTTCAACTCTGTTTCTTATGCACGAAACAACGGAGCAGCTCTATGGAAAAATGAATGGACGGAAATTGGTGAAACTACAACAAATCCGGCTACAGGTACAATTACCGTTACAACAAACCGGTTAAATTTCGCAAACTTACCCAATGGAAGTGGTATTGAAAGAACCGCAAATCTTACGAAAGCAGTAAATGCGTCTTTATCATTTGCATATACACAGAGTTCTGCCAATGGTACATTAGACGTTCAGGTTTCCCCGAATGGTTCGACCTATTTCTCATTAGGAACAATCAGCGGAACCACCAGCGGTAACTTCAGTGCTATAATCAACCCTCTTTATCTGACTGCTGATACACGTATCCGTCTGGTAAATTCAAGCGGAAGTGCTTGGGGTACAAAAACGACTACCGTTGATGATTTGGTATTACAATATACTCTGAGCCAGGCAGTACAAAATAAAACAAATGCTGTTTCGGGCGGTACTCTTGTAAACGGTGTTCCTCCCAATGTAATTGTCAGCGCTGATAACATCACCTTATTACCGGGAGCAAAGGCAACCATTACCTATGATGTCAATGTAAACTGTAATGCACAGGGTACTATTGTCAATACTGCAACAGCTGCTTGTCCAGGGCTTTATGAAGACACTATCTCTGCTTCTCATACTGCATATGTAGATCCTGTAAACGTAACCGGATCGAGTCGTTGTAATACAGGCGCCGTTACTCTTACAGCAAGTGGTGCACAAGGAAACCAACAATACCGTTGGTATGCTGCTTCTACAGGAGGCTCTCCTTTAGCAACAGGAGCATCATTTACCACACCGAATATATCTAGCACAACTACTTATTATGTTTCTTTTTATAATCCTGATACAGGCTGCGAATCTGGTCGTACACCGGTAATTGCTACAGTTTCTTCAGCAAGCAGCATCACAGGAACAGGGGTGATATCAACCACTACAGGAGCTAACGGTACAGCTGGTAATACAGGGGCTTTAGCAGCTCCGAACACCGCCGCAAGTAATAATGCAGCAGGAACAACCGCATGGACGAATCTTGGAAATATTGTAAGCAGTAACAACACCAATACCTCTGCTACCACTATTGCTGCAAATGGCGGAACATCGCAATATTTGGAAATTCCTTTTCCTTCTATTACTGTTCCTGCAGGAAATTCTATAATGGGAATCAGCATCAATATAGAAAGAAATGCTTCCGGAGCCAATAGCATAAGAGATAATGTTGTTCAGCTGTTGAAAAATAACATTGCAGTTGGAAACAATAAAGCTGTTACAGGTGCATTCTGGCCTACTACAGATGCTGCTGTTACCTATGGAGATGCTTCAGACCTTTGGGGAACAACATGGGAATCTTCTGATTTTGCCAATACAAAACTCAGAATACAGGCATATAATAATGCAGCCGGTACAGCAACTGCAAACATTGACTTTGTATCATTTACGGTATATTATGCTGCTTTTGGAGATGATCAAAGCAGTGTAAGCTTTAAAATTACAGGTATTTCAGGTGCTACAGGATATACATGGACTGCGCCTTCAGGTGCTACAATCACATCTGGACAGGGAACGGATTCTATTTTATTGAATTTTAACAATGCCGGACAAAATGGCACCTACAGTGTCTGTGCAACACCTACAAACTCTTGTGGAAGCGGAACGCAAATCTGCCGGACAATTGCAGTTACCAACAACGTAAACAATGAAATTTCCGGGATAGTATATAATGATCAGGACGGATCAGTAGCCCCATTAAAAGTAGACGGTACTCCGGTATCACAGATCGGAGGACAACAACTGTATGCGATTCTTACCCTGAATACTTCTCCATACAATGCCATTTCATCTGTTACTGTTGCACCGGATGGAACCTATAAATTCAGCTACCTTGCAAGTACTACAGCAAGTAATTACAGAGTATTTATCAAAACAACACCGTATGGTGATGGTATCGCTGTGCCTGTAACATCTGATCTTCCTGCGGGAGCTACCTTCAACGGATCCATAGATAATGATGCTACAAACTCTCTGACAGGCGGAAGTTCTACGAATCCCTTTCTTGTTGTGACTGCAGGTAACAATACCAACAATACGAATGTTAACTTTGGTATTGCCATAAGCAACCCGGTAGGAAATGCCGACACGACAAATACACCAGAAGATACTCCTAAAACATTCAATATATTAACGAATGATACGACAGCCTCAGGAACACTGAATGGAACTACTGTAGATCTGGATCCTGCTACTGCGGGGAGACAGACGAGCTATACAACAATCAATGGTACATGGAGTGTTGATGATAGCGGGAATGTAACATTTACTCCGGTTCAGGATTATTTCGGTACCGACTCTATATCTTATACGGTAGAAAATTCATTGGGATACAAATCTAACTCAACGAGTATTACAGTAACCGTAGATCCTGTAAATGATTCTCCTTCTTTCACAAAAGGAGCTGATCAGATTCATATACAAACCAGTTCTGCTGTGCCTTATGTGGTCAACTCATGGGCATCAAACATCAGCAAAGGGCCTTCTAATGAGTCTTTACAAAGTATTTCCGGCTTTATTGTTACCAACAACAATAACGCAATTTTTACGGTACAGCCAACGATCAGTTCCAACGGACAGCTGCAATATACTCTTGCTGCCAATTCCAGCGGAACAGCTGTTATTAGCGTAAGAATTCAGGATAATGGAGGAACGGCAAACGGAGGAGCAGATACTTCTTCTATCCAGACATTTAGCATCACTGTAAAGCAGGATACCGATAGAGATGGTATTCCGGATGATACAGATCTTGATGATGATAATGACGGAATTGTAGATGAAACAGAATGTCCTGCAATCTATTTTGATTTTGCAGACACAACAAACAAAGCTACCCTTCTGTCTGGCTCAGCGGGAACAAGTACAGACTTTATTGCCGGAACCAAGCTTATCAGAGCCAATGCTCTTACGTACTTAGGAAATCAGTATGATGCAATTCTAACAGTAATTTCTAAAAATACGCCAAGCTCAGGAACAGGCACACCTGCATTAGCTTTAACTTCGGGAGGAGCTTTGGCTCTGCAGAATACAAGAGCTTCAGATAATCCTTATGCAGAATTCAAATTAGACTTTGTTCCTACAGGAACTGTTACTAATGCTTCCTCAGTATACACTCCGGCAACACTTCCGTATGTCACTATTCAATTCAATAATATTGACGGGAATAATCAAGCTTTTTCAGATGTAGCAGGTTATAGTACTTCTACAACACCAAGCGCAGTTATAGTGGGAAGTAACCTTGTGAACGGCGGATTTACAAGTGCTACAAATACTCCTCCTGCGTCATATAACTATTACAGACATGTGAATTTGGCAAATGACGGGACAGGAACTGTTCCCAATATCACCACAGACGACGAAAACATTAAGGTGTATATGCGCTATGACAGCTACACTTCTGCAATGTTCGTTTTTGGGATGACCGGAAATGCTACTGCAAATGTCGCAGAAAGATCTGCCGGTATGAGAGTAAGAAGCGCTTTTGCTTGTGATACTGACGGGGACGGCATTACGGATCAGCTAGACCTTGACAGTGATGGTGACGGATGCTCGGATGCTATAGAAGGAGGTGCAGATATTCTGTCAGCACAATTGGCAACAGCACCTGCTTCACTATCGGGAGGCAGCACTACAGTAAATCAAAATCTTTGTGCATCAGCAACCTGTGTAAACCCGAATGGTGTTCCGCAATTCGCAGTATTGCCTGCAAATTATAGCAATACTACAGGACAAGGTATTGGCGATTCTACAAACAACGCAATCATCCAATGTAATGCGCGTTGCTACAAACCTGCCATTACAGATGCTGGAAATACCTTCCCTTCAACACATGGTATCACTGCTCTTTCTAGAGCCGGAGCTGATAATGGAAACTGGCCGATGACAAGACAAAGTGCGTGGAATGTATTGGAATCAAAAGAAAAAGGATTTGTTATAAACAGAGTGCCTACTACTGCCTCTCTTGCGAATATCACTAATCCTGTAGTCGGAATGATGGTCTATGATACTGAAGCAAAATGTATGAAAATATATGCTGTGAAATCAGGAGAAACCAATGCTGCTTGGCACTGCTTTGAAACGCAGGCATGCCCGGATTTATAATTTAGCCTCAAAAAAAAGATTATACTGTGGATTCTACAATTTTTAAAAATTCACAGTATTTCAAATAAATTTTTGAGAGTGCATACAAATAATAATTAAAAACCTTCAAGGTGAATTTGCCTTGAAGGTTACAAAAAGAATCTACAATGAAAAATATCAAAAAAAGCGCTGCCTTAGCTGCCGTTGCCATATCTTTCACCGTACATGCCCAGATTGCTATCGGAAAAAGTGAACTTTCCAGGATACAACCTGCCAATACGACAACCAACCCAAGTATTTCTTTAGAGTTTTATGACTCTTCAGATAATAAAAAAGGGATCGTTCTTCCTTGGACTTCAACGGTGAATAACCAACCCGTAAGTTACAATGCAACAACCGGAGCAGGCTACAGAGGAATGCAGGGCACAATAGAAAACGGAACTTTTATCTTTGATCTTTCAGATAAAAATATAAAATACAGAAAGGACGGAGCCTGGTTTAATCTTACAAATGTAACCTACCCCGTTGATGTAAAAAGATCTGATAACACTACGCAAACGATAAGTGCAAACAATACGGTAGACAGTTCTTTGCAAGACAATGCAAAAGAAAACACAGACGCCAAAGCTGCCATCGGATCCAACTCAAATACTGACACAACCAACGGAATATTGGTACTTACAGATGTAAATCGTGCAATGATTTTACCTAAAGTTGCAAGCCCTCATCTGAACATTATTAATCCGACTCCGGGAATGATGGTATTTGATACGGTAAAGCAACAATTAGCCGTATTCAACGGTACCGTATGGAGTTTTTGGAAGCCATAGCTGTATTTTAGCAAAATATCCCCATAAAGGAGCTGCCCCAATAAAGTGAAACACTTTTTGGGGCATTTTTTTGGTGATTCATGATTGACAACACATATGAACCTGCAACAATTTTTGAAACAAAATAAATATACTCTTTATCCTTCAAAATCTGTATTGAAAGTGATTTTCCATTTCATTTAATATTTCCTTGACTGAGCCTGACTGCTTTTTTAAGTGTCAATATTTTATCTTATAAAAAAATTCCTTAAATCATAAGCTTTAAGGAATTATTGTGATAACACTACGAAGTTTACCTTCTTTACTGTATAAGTTTCAGCAGCTCTGCAGCTACTTTCTCAGAAGAAGCAGGATTCTGTCCGGTAATTAATCTTCCGTCTACGACTGCATAAGGACTCCAGTCTTCTATTTTACTGTAAATTCCACCGTTCTCTTTCAGCATATCTTCTACCAGAAAAGGAACAATATCCGTCAGTTGTACAGCATCTTCTTCTGTATTGGTAAATCCTGTTACATTTTTGCCTTTAACGAGGTATTCACCATTTATTTTTACATTTTTTAAAACTCCGGGTGCATGACATACAAAACCAACAGGCTTATTATCGGTATAAAAATCGACAATCAGCTTTTGCGAGGTCTCATCTTCAGCCAGATCCCACAAAGGACCATGACCACCGGGATAAAATACAGCATCATAATCTTCACTTTTTACTTCTGATAAACGATGTGTGTTTTTGAGTTTATCCTGTAAAACAGAATCGCCATCCATCCTTCTTGTAGCATCTGTCTGAGATGACGGATCTTCACTTTTAGGATCTATTGGCGGAAGACCACCTTTCGGAGAAGCAAGTGTAATCTCTATTCCCTGGTCTGATAATGCATAATAAGGTGCGGCTAATTCTTCAGTCCAAAACCCTGTTTTCAAACCGGTATTACCTAATTCGTCGTGGCTCGTAAGCACAAATAAAACCTTTTTGTTCATTTTAGTAATTTTTAAATCTATAGTACAAATTTCAACATATTTTATTTGTCTGGCACGTGATGTACATCACTTATTTTGTGTGACACATCTCACGATTTGTGATAAATCCTGCTTAAAGTTTCTCTGGAAACGCCGAGATAAGATGCGATAATTGATTTGGGAAGTCTTTGAATAAGCTGCGGATAATGAGTGGAAAACTGCTCAAAACGCTCTTTTGCACTTGCGGTAAGTAATGAGAGAATTCTCTGCTGCAGGGCAACATATCCGAAACTGTTTTTAATTCTGAAAAAATGTTCAATCTTATGATTATTTCTGCACATTTCTTCCAGGTTTTCTTTTTCTATACCGTAAAGTACAACGTCTTCCAGACAACTTATATTTGTAACTGAAGAAACTTTATTATAGAAAGCCTGAAAATCTGAAATCCACCAATTTTCACTTGCAAACTGAATGATATGCTCTTTTCCGTCCTGAGAAATCAAAGAAGCTTTCAGAAGACCTTTTTCTACAAAATAAATAGAAGTAACCGTTTCGCGTTCCTGAATAAGATACTGGTGTTTTTTGAGTTTTTTTAATGTAAAAAAAGAATTGATGTACACAAACTCTTCATCTGTAAGAGATACAATCTCCTCAATATGTTTTCTCAGTTCTAGACTCATTTGATTCTGTAATTTTGTAATCAAATATAAAGCAAATAATCCTGCTGTCTGTAAGTATCAGATAAAATGATAAAGTATTAAATTCTGAGAAGATTAATCACAGTAGCTCATTTATTACAAACATTTGCTACTTTGCAATACACAATATTTAAATTACAACATACCTTTACATTATATACTTATCATTATGCGAAGATTATTTTTATTGTGTCTCGCATATTGAAAATTGAAAAACAGAATCTTTTTGTTTCATTAAATTTACGTTTCATAAAGTATGAAAGATGATTTCAAAATGTTTAAATAAAACATTTCTTTATTATAAATTTAATTTATTAAGAATAAATCTCAATGAATTACGAAATCTTTGAGCCAAGCCGGGCATTAGCAATGCTTGTCAAATGCTACTGGATCATGGAAAGTTCAGAAAATGAAACCATCGAAAAACAATCTGTCGTTCCGGATGGATGCATGGAAATGATCTTCCATTATGGTGATCTTTACAGGCAATATACCGCTGAAGGAAATAGCATCATCCAGCCAAGATGCTTTGTCATCGGGCAGCTGACCCGTCCGCTTGAGATAAAACCAACCGGAAAGACCGGCATTTTTTCTGTCCGCTTCCATCCCAACGGATTCTTACCTTTTACGAACCTTCCGGTAAAAGAGCTGGAAGACACTGCAGTTTCATTAGAAAAACTGTTCGGAAAAAAAGGACTGGAGATTGAGGAGAAAATCTTAAAAGCACCTTCACCGACAGAGAAAATAAAGCTGATTGAAACGTTTTTAACAAACAGGCTGACCGACACCCAAACCATCGACCATATAGTAAAATCAACTGTAGAAACTATTTTAACGGCCAATGGACAGTTAACTGTGGCTGAGCTTTCAAGGCAGGTTAATATCGACAGAAGGCAGCTTGAACGTAAATTTCATTCAGGTATTGGTTTAAGTCCCAAACAATTGCTGAAAACCGTCCGTATTCAGACTACTCTCAAGATGCTCCTTGCTCATGAATTTACTAATCTTACTTCTTTAGCTCATGAAAACGGCTATTACGATCAGGCACATTTTATCAAAGATTTCAGGGAATTTGTAGGGGTTACCCCAAAAGAGTTTTATAAAAAGAGTTTAAAAATGACTTCTTTTTTTATTAAAGATTGAGAATGTCGCTTTTTTACAATTTTGCACTTCGCAGATCCTGCAAATTTGTATTGTTATATGATAAGCCGATAATATCATGGTTACCATCAATCTCTAAAACAATGACAACAAAAACAAATTTAGCTATGGCTGCTGCTCTGTTACTGCTTTGCGCCTGTACCGTAAAAAAGAAAAACAGTATCAAAAACGTGGATTGGCTGATCGGAACGTGGGAACAAAAGACCCTGAAAGGAAGTATATATGAAACCTGGAGTGCAAATGGAAAAAATGAACTGAAGGCTAAAATTTATATGCTGAAACAGAAAGATACTATTGTGTTTGAAACCGTAAGACTTGTTGAGGAGAAAGGTGTTTTATTGTACATTCCTACAGTTAAAAATCAAAACGGTGGCTCCCCTATCCGTTTTGAAGGCAAAAAAATTTCACAAACACAACTTATTTTTGAAAATAAAACACACGATTTCCCGCAGATCATATCTTATGCAAAAATCAGTAACGACTCACTAATAGCAGAAATTTCGGGAATGAAAAACAAAAAGGAAGAACGGCGTCATTTTCCTATGAAACGTTTGAGATAATCTTTCATGAATCTGGGGATTTTTTGATTCCTTCCTTAGATTTCAGAAATCATTTATAGGTATCATTGAATTTAAAAATGTAATGCGAGTTGGAATCTGCAATATAAAATCATTGATAAACACCTAAAAACAAATAAAAAAACATGATCATTTTGTTATTATATTTTTTTCGTAAAAAATACATTCATATGACCATAGTCATAGTATCTGAAATATAAATTTTAAAGCTCCTTTTTCAGCGTTGATGGTACAAAATTGGTTCAGTTGTAATAACCAATTTAACCAAAATACAATTTAATATGAAAAGAGACGGCAAAAAAGTCAGCTTTTGGGAGAGTAAAGCTGATATTGAAAAAATTAAAACTTATGATCAAAGTGATTTTGACACCATTATCGTAGGCGCAGGAATTACAGGAATTACTTTAGCAAAAGAACTTCAGAACCGGGGAAGGAAATGTCTTTTGCTGGAAAAAGAAAATCCTGGATTTGGTACAACGGGCGGAACAACTGCACATATCAACAACTTTTTTGATTCTTCATATGACGAAATCATCGGAAACTTCGGAGAAAAGTCAGCCGTGATACTTGCCGATTCGGCAAAGGAAACAACCCGTTACATCAAGCAGAATATTTTACATTATCATATTTCGTGTGACTTTAATGAATGCAGCTATTATCTTTTCAGCGCCGATGAAAAACAGACCAAAAAACTTGACAAAATATTAGAAGCCCATCATAAAGTCGGTATAGAAACAGAACAGACTTTCGCAATACCTTTCAGCCTAAAATTTGATAAGGCAATAGAAATAAAAGGTCAATCACAGTTTCACCCATTAAGATATATCAACAAATTGTTAAAAGAATATATTAAAGAAGGTGGCGCAGTCATTACCGGAACGCAGGTGACAGATTTTAAAAACAAAGACGGTGTCGTTACCGTTACCACAGATAACAATCTGGAATTCACCTCAAAAAACTTGGTTTGGGCTACACATATTCCTCCGGGAAACAACCGGTTCAGTGTACTTCTGGCTCCGTACAGAAGTTATGCTGTGACGTTACAACTTGAGAATCCTGTGAAAACAATGGCACAGACAGCAGATCTCTATGATCCTTATCACTACGCACGTTATCATAAGTCTGATGATAAATATTACTTAATTGTTGGAGGGTTTGATCACAAGACAGGCGATGAAAAAGACACAGAAAAACATTTTGAAGACCTCATCGAATATGTAAATGAGAATTTTAAATACAAAGAAATAGTGGCAAAATGGTCATCCCAGTTTTACCAGTCTGCTGATGGATTGCCTTATATAGGAAGAATGCCGGGTGAAAACAACATTTATATCTCTACAGGATTTACTGGTAACGGTATGACTTTCGGAACGATGACCTCCCTTATTATTCTGGATCTGCTGGAGGATAAAGAGACCGAACTGGCAAAACTACTATCTCCTTCACGTCTCAAACCGATTGCAAGTGCGGGAGGGGTGCTTGACGAGGTAGTGAATGCATCGCTTCATTTTGTAAAAGACAAATTTTCTGCGGATAAAATTTCTGAATTAAATGAAATCAGCAACGGCGAAGGAAAAATCATCAAGCATGATGGAGCCACTTACGCAGCTTATCGGGATCATAAAGCAGAACTGCATTTGCTAAGTCCTGTATGTCCTCATACGGGCTGCAATGTGGCATGGAATCCTTCAGAAGTTTCCTGGGACTGTCCGTGCCACGGATCTCGCTTTAGTACTGAAGGTAAGTTGCTGAATGGTCCGGCTATGTCAGATCTGGAGAAAATCGATCAGGACAATTTATAATCATTTCCATTATAAACTGGTCTTTTCACTCACTGTACAGATCAGTTTAAGAAAAATAAACCTGGCACATCAATATGGAAAATAAAGATGCACCAGAATTTAAAGTTGGTCAGGGTCTGGTATTGGAGCCTGACCAACTTTAGTGATTCTATAGGAACGATAGAACCATTGTTTTATTTTAAATCGATATCAATCTATTATTTGCACACTAAGAGTATCTGATAAGCTCCGGTTGAGGTTATATGATCAGTAATGGATACCGTAAATTTTCCTCTGACATATTGAGAAACAACCATTTCTGCCGACATTTTTTTCTTCCCATGGTATAAAAATCCTTCCAGTGGCAGCTCTTTGCGTAATTTTTAAACATCAACAGCTGATTTATTAACAATGCTGAGTACATTTGAGCATCCGCTTGAATCTTGGATAACAGTAATTACCAGAAGCTCATGAGGCTCATCACTGTAATTGGTATATACTTTCTGATTTTCTTCCTCAATATCTTCCACACGTTTAAAACCATGCTCGGTAATCATCAGGCGATCCAAATGTTCAAAATTGTATTGCGAAATCTCATGAATTGCGGAGGCAGTCAGACTCTGGGCATAATTGAGGCTGAAAAATAATATAAAAATTACTGATATAAATTTCATAGAACTATTCATTGATTAAGAATTATTGGTCTTCCTTTTCGCTGATGCTCAAAATATGATGAAGCTTTAGCTGCCCCAGAAACTTTTTCTAACCTGCTTATGTGCTTCTTGGTCTGCATAGTAGATATCTTTTAAAGCATCAACAAAAATTTATGCAATAGCGCATTTTCATTTCATTTTCTTTTATTGTAGCATTTTGTGTTATTCTACATTGATTTTATTCATCTATTTCCTGATAATGTTATTTTAAAATTCGACTAAACCATCTGCCAAAGCCTTCCATTGAATTTTTGAAAGTCCCACCATTCCGCCTAAAGCGATCGTTAAATTTCGTGCTTTATCAGCTATACCGGCATTCATATTGGGAGTCTCGTTGCGTCCGTAGATTCCCAGTTTAATGCAATAATCGGTTCCTCGGAAGATTATTAATGTGGAAGTCGCTTCTGCAGTATAAAAATGTGCAGTATTGGTATTTTCTTTACCCGGAATTTCAGAAGGTCTGCATTCGATCAGCAACAATTCAGCAATATCGCCTTCATCAAATTGTTTCTCATACATATCGGTAATCTGTACCCAATCAAATCCTCTTGCTTCAAAATTTCCCGGTCCGGGGATATCGATCCTGATGAAGTCACCTTTTTCGGGAAGCCTTTTTTTTAGATTTCCGTCTCTGTCATGAAGCTTAAAATCTGCACCTGTACCTATGGCATAATAGCTCCAGTAATTTACAGACAGAAAGCGGTCTTTTAAGGTTTTAAAATTTTCAATCGTGTTTTCTAAATCGTTTAACTTCCTGACGCTTTCGGTATCGTGAAAGCTGCCTTTTTCATGTTCGGGAACTCCTGTTACTATTTTAGGTTTCATATAATAATTTTATTTATCAGTTTTCGTGATGAGGCATATCAACAGGTTTTGATTCGGGAGAGCCTTTCTCACGCAGCCAAATTGAAAGAATGACGATCGAGGCAACTGCTAGGAACTCACTCTGCCAGTTTTGGAATGACTCAAACCAAAACCGGGAATCATACATATATTCTGAAGTGCTCAACAAAGGCAGCTTTTTGGCAATCTGCTCATCGCAGTATTCTTTATAACTTCCGTAAAAATGCATAATGAAACTTGCTAGAAAAAGAATACCGAATGCTATTGAAAGAGAATGTTTGTATAATCTAAGCCATATTCCTCCTTTTTTAACAGGCCACGGTGCATTGGGATGAGGGTGAGGCTCTCGATCAACATCTTCTTCCTCATCCATCGACTTTGATTCGCTGGATCCTTTCTGTTTAAGAAAAACAGTGAGCAAAACATATAACATCATCTGTAAAAACTCACTTTCCCAGTTCTCAAAAGTTGCCTGAATAAAATGACCGCTATGCAGATATTCTCCGATACTCAGGAGGGGTTGCCCCAGTTCTGCCAATTCATTATTCTCAGTTTTCCATCCGGTCATTATCTGTCCGTATAGGCAGATTATCATGAATAAAAGAAGGACAATGCTTAAACTGTTGCGATAAAAAAAATTCTGTTTAGCCATTGATATTATATTTAATTATAATTAACTGAATGATTATTTCCACTAAATGATTTGGTCTTTCAGCACCCATACACTTACCGACTGTGCATTGACTGTAAAAGTACCTTTACCTTCATCATCTAAAACAATTTCCTCTGTCCTTTGGTGTAAAAAATCATAAAATGTTGCATTAGCATATTCTTTTCCCCAGCTCACCTCTTTACTACACGTCTTACTATTTGAGATAATAACCAGACAACCATCGTCTTTCCCGTTTCCAGACAGCATGAATGCGATGCAATTTTGATGGTCAAAAAAATTGATTTGCGATCCGTGAGCAAACTTTTTTCGAGCTTCCATCAGTACTGGTAAGAGGTGCAGCTCAGGAATTACAATATGTGCTTCATTATTATCTTTCGTATCTGTATATTCTGCCCAAAAAGATCGGGATCAAGCAGTCTATTTCCAAGGATCAAGCACCACTTTTACACAGCCGTCTTCCTTTTTATCGAATATTTCGTAGCCTTTTGCGACCTCATCAAGCGAAAGCCGATGTGTAATAATATCGTCAAGCTTCACCTGTCCGGTTTCTACATATTTCATTAATTTATCTATAATCGTATGTACCGGGGACTGTCCTGCTTTTAGGGTGATTCCTTTATCAAACAGCTGTCCTACTCTGAAATTGTCATAATTCATGGGATAAACGCCAAGTATAGAAACAAATCCGCCACGACGTACCGCACTCATACAGGCATCCAAAACTTTTATAGATCCTTTTTCGAAGTTGATAAGTGCTTTGGCTTTATCTGCCAGATTTCTGTCTGGCTCAAACCCGACTGCGTCTATGCAAAGATCTGCGCCTCTGCCGTTTGTCATGCTTCTGATTTGCTCGACGGTTTGTTTGGCATCTTCCCATCGGATGGTTTCACAGCCTGTCAGATTTTTGATATGATCCAAACGGTATTGCAATGTGTCAATAACGATCACTTTTTTAGCATTATGGAGAATTGCACTTTTAACAGCCATTGCCCCTACAGGACCTGCTCCGAATATAGCAACCGTCTCCCCGCCCTTTAAATCTGCCCACATCACGCCGGTATATCCTGTCGGAAAAATATCGGTAAGAAATAGCACCTGCTCGTCACTCAGTGAGTCCGCCACTTTTCTTGGTCCGAAATTGGCGTAAGGTACACGTACATATTGAGCCTGTCCACCGTTATATCCTCCATAGAGATCGGTATAACCAAACATTCCGCCCCCTTTTTCCGTTACAAGACCTCCTTCGGGTCCGTAATTTTCAATATTCGAGTTTTCACAGCCTGAAGGGAGATCGTTCTGACAAAAGTAACAGCCTCCGCAAGCAATTGGAAATGGAACAACTACCCGGTCACCAACATTCAGATGACTGATGTTTTTTCCTACTTCTTCAACGATCCCCATAAACTCATGTCCCATGACCATAGGTCTCGGTTGGGGAATGCCTCCTGAATACATGTGAAGATCGCTTCCGCAGATTGCGGTAGAAGTGACTCTTAAAATAATATCGTTTTGATCTTCTATTTTCGGATCATCGACTGTGTCACAGGTAATATTACCTGGTGAATGAAAAACTGCTGCTTTCATATTTTAATATTTTATTGATTGGTGTTAGTAATTAATAGCAGTGCAAGGTCTGTATCATATGATATTAATCTGCACAGCCTGTGTGTATATCCCGAAATTAGAAAAAAACTCAGATAAATAAAATGATCTGAATCATAGAGGAGAAAATTCCGGAATACCAACCCTATTCTGTCTCAATGTTTCAATAATAATGCCGGATCTGAAAATCCTATTTGCCAACTTTCTGATAATACAAAGATCAGGTAAATCATGTATAAAGCACTTACAGTCATCCCAATGATGCTAAGGATTCTTACTGTTTTCAGGTTATCAATGCTCCCGTAATTTGTCCTGTTTTTGCTCAAAAATATTTTTTTCCTGTTATAAAGTATAAGCGCAATGACTCCCCTATTATATTTAGCAACTGCTTTTCAGCTAAGACTGAATAATGTTTACACAATCAAAAATATTGAAATTCAATTCACCAGATTATGATTTTAATCATAGCTGATTTCATTTTTTTTTGATGGTACATTGATACTGTCTGTAAGCTCTGAAAATTTCGCATTCAGTACATCTCCTTTATTGCGTCTGGTGATAAATAGATTTCCATTTGGGGTATAATACAACATTTGTGGTTTGCCAAAACCGGATACAGCTATTAAAACAGTCCATTTCCAGATACAATTGCAGTATTAGCATCCGGAATAACCTACGCTCTGAAATTCAGCATTATTTAAATTTATTTTGGAATTCTGTAGTGGTAAAAATTAAACGACATGCAAGATCAATAGAAGATTTTGCCACTGACGATTTTAACAAGGTTTTCACGTTCCATACGTTTAATCAATCTGATGACGGTCTCGACCCGAAGTCCTGTCAGTGATGCAATTTCAAGACGTGTATACGGGATTTGATAAGAGTATTGTTCTGTTGCATTATGATACTGCTTCAGGCAATCCATCACACAGATTATTTTACTCAGAGGATTAGTGGAAGATAAATTATTGAGCATCACATACCGGTAATGCATTCTTTGTGAAGTATACTGATAAAGCCGGAAAAGAATACTTCTGTCATTTTCTATGAGCTTCATAAACCTGGGAATAGTGACTTTAATGATTTCTGTATTTGTCATAGCAACAGCATTTACCGGATAAGGTCTGTCGGAAAATATGAAAGTCTCACCAAGGCAGTGCCCTGCTGAAGGAAAACTATGGATAAACTCTTTCCCCTCCTGATGATAATTATTGATCTTCACATTGCCATGCTTTATCTGATAATAAAATTTCGGAGTTTCCGACTCTCGAAAGATCATATCATTTTTGGCAAAACTCACTAGTTCTCCTCCGTAAAGAAGGAGTAAATCTTCATCGACTAACATGCTGGTTAAAAATAATTAAGAAAAACAAAATGCATCTAAATCTACCTATACTAAACAATAAATACATCACTAAAAAGTGATTTTATGCCGTTATTCAAATTTAGTAGTATAGGGCATTTCATATGTATGATCTAAATCATACACATCGTAATGATGATAAAAAAGGCAGAGAATCAGCAGAATAATGCAGTGATATTTTGGAGAATTTTAAATATCTTTATTATTAAAAACGATTCTTATTGTGGAGTGTATCATCAAAAACATATAATATTTCATCCTCCTCAACAACATTGATTGCTCATTCAAATACTATCAGAAAAAAAGCCTTCATACAATTAGAAGGCTTTGATTTTCATTATTCAGGCATCAGCATGAATATTTTTAAGTTCTGATCTGAATTGACTGACAGCATTTATACTCTCTGTATCTGCTTCTCTGGTGAGCGAAATCGGATCAAATACATCCCAAAGTCCACTATGATGCCATACATTCACATGATCCCAGTCTGGGCGGTCAACAATCGGATAATAGCAGCATCCTAAAAGAGGAATACCTGTTTTTATGACTGAAAGGCATTCCCTGGCTATCGCGTTGATCCATTTTGCACGATCTTCACCGGGATGACTGGTTTCTGAAATCACGATTGGTCTTCCATAACGGCTGAAAACAGTTTCTATTAAAGAATGAAGTGTACGTGACAAAGGATGAGGAGGCTCCTTTGCCCAGGGTAAAAACTCGTGTGTCTCATTGATCCACTGGTTATGATAATAATAATTAACACCAATAATATCAAGATATTCCGGTTTACCTCTGAGTTCTGGACACATTGCTCCTGATAAAATATCATGAACCTGAAATTGCTCAAAATGTTTCTTTTCTGCAGATAAAACTGCTGCTGCTTGACTCTGGTCGTTTGAAACAATGCTGACTAAAGGTTCGGTAATTAAAATTCTTACCGAAGGATCAACTTCTTTCATCATCTCGATACCTTCAATATATGCT